>OMQE01000048.1 GCA_900313155.1 uncultured Rhodospirillaceae bacterium
CGTTTGCGAGAGTTAATGTCGATAATTGTTAAAATGTTGGCGCGCGGGGTATCGGAGCACAAAATTGCGCAAAGCATTTTCAATCGTTTGCGTCCGCAACCGGAATTTGAAGATATATTACAAGCCATACGTTCCGTGCAAGATTTCATCGGTTTGGCCAATGCGGGCGTTTTTGCTGATTTACCGATGGCAGATAAATTGCCGAAACCGCAAGATGCCTTGCGCATTTTATGTGAAAAGGGCGATAATTCGTTGTGTTTGGATTTGTTACAAAAACTAACCTCTCAATATGTTGATGATGCCATGCCGGAAAAAGGCATAACCAGACAAATGTTGTTGGCTCAAGCATCTAATTTTGCTTGTTTGACCGGTAATTTTGCTTGGTTTGATGATGTAGAACTGGCACAAACATCATTTAATTTTGCGACCGAGATTTCTGCAGAAAATGTGAATGCATGGAGCCGCTTGGGAGATGCTTATATGCGTCAGGGTAATCCGACAAAAGCTATGTTTGCATATCAATCGGTTATGGAGCTGGCCGAAATGTTTCTGTATGAACAACAACTGGCTAATGCTCGTCACAGATTAGCCGTATATTATCGTTCTGAAGGTATGAATGACAGGGCGGAAGAATATGCTAAAGCCGCTGACAGATATTACCAAATGTGCGGAAAAGATGAGCCGTTGAGCTTGCTTGAAGAAGCCGCTACCGATTTGATTGTGACGCGTCAGGAAATTGGGGAAAGTTTGGAACTTTTGCTCCCGCCGTTTTTATAAACTTGATAAAATTGCTTGAAATGCGGTTATAATGCTTGAAGAATGTATTTTTTCATGCTAACTTTACAGCAGACTTTCTTATTATTGTTACAAACGGAGAATAAAACATGAACAATAAAATCAGACTGGTTTTCTTTGCGCTTATTGCAGGCGGTATCGCCTTGGGGCTGAAATATAATTTGTTCCCGAAACTGGGCGGTGGCTCGCTTTACGAAAAGCCGTCGGATAGCGTAAGCACTTTTACGGGAGAACAACATAATGACGGGGTGGAAACTTCTTACTACGCCAATGGAGCCATTCAGGCAGAAACAACCTACAAAAACGGCGAACGTAACGGTTTGATGCGTACCTATTACAGTAATGGCGCATTAAAGTCTGAAGAAATGTATGTTGATAATAAGCGTAACGGTGAAATGAAAGTTTATACCAAAGACGGCAAACTTAATAAAATTTTGACTTATCAAAACGGTTTGCTGAACGGGAAGGCCGAAGCATTTGATGAAAATGAGATTTTAATCAATAAAGCGCAATTCAAAAATGATGTTCAAGTAGGTCAAGAAATCGGATATTACCCGAACGGAGTAGTGCGCTACACGATGGATTTTGATGATAACGGCGTTGTTAACGGTAAAGTTACCGAATATTTTGAAAACGGTGCTTTGCGCTCGGAAACATCGGTGGTGAACGGTTCGTCTGAAGGTTTGGAACAGGTTTATTATGAAACAGGCGAACTGCGCGAAACCAGCAACTATGTCAACGGTGGTTTTGAAGGCAAGCAAATTAACTACTTCAAAGATGGAAAAGTGCAAGCGGAAATCAATTATAAGGCCGATATGTTGGAGGGTGAAACCAAGACCTATTACCAAAACGGACAATTACGCGAGCTGGTGACATTCAGTAATAATTTGCGTAACGGACCATATCGCAAATACAAGGTCAATGGCGCTAAAATTGTGGAAGCTCAATATGCAGATGATTTGCTTAATGGTGTTATGACTTTGTATTATGACAATGGTAATATATATGCTAAAATTCCGTATGAAAACGGACAAATAAGCGGTGAAGGAGAATTGTATTATAAAAACGGTAAATTGCAGGCAAAAACACAATTTGCGCAAAATCAGAAAAACGGAAGTGAAGTTTTTTATTATGAAAACGGGCAAAAAATGAGCGAAGCAACTTATCGTAATCAGCTTCAGGAAGGGCAATATACCGAATATTATCAAAACGGCAAGATTAAATTGCAGATAGCTTATTTAAACGGAAAAGCCAACGGGGTGGCCGTGCTTTATGATGAACAGGGCAAAAAATTGCAACAAGCCACTTTTGTGAACGGTGTTGCCGATGGTGATGTATTAAGCTACCAAAAGGACGGGCGCACGGTGAGTGACGTTGTGCCGTATGTCGATGGTAAAATTTCAGGACAGGTGGAA
>OMQE01000123.1 GCA_900313155.1 uncultured Rhodospirillaceae bacterium
GGAACGCATTGTGGCATTATAGGTTTTGATATAGTTTCTAATTTCGCTATCCAGATTTGTTTTCAGCTGTTCAATTTTTTTCTGATGGGCATCTAATTGAGTCTCCAGTTCTTCAGCATGACTTTTCAGTTCAGCCATTGATATTACAGTGTTCTCTGTTTCCTTATCTTTTTTCGCTACACTGTCTTGAAATTCATACGCGTACGGAGATTCTGTGTCTTCCGGTGAAACACCGCCTTTTTCTGCGCGCTCATCATACATTTGTTGTTCTCGGCGAATATTATCTTCATCATATACAGAAGAACTCGAATTATATTCAGATTGCTCATCTAACGCGTCATATTCCTCATTTATGGCCTGTATCTCCGTATTAAGCGAATCAATTATTTCACTTTCTTCAGCTATTTGATCTTTAATATAAGCAACATTATATTGATGTTGTGCTTTAATGTTTTCTAAAGCGCTCTGTTCTTGAGAAATTGCTGTTGATATCTCATCTTCTTCAACCATGGAGCTTATATCGGTTTCCAAAGCATCTATTGCTTTAGCTTCTTCGCCTCGAAGTTTTGCCAATGGATAAGTCAATAACGAATTTGCAACTCTGGCACCTTTTATCAAAATTTTATAGGCCGGAACTGTAGAGACATATTCTTTCATGGCCGCAATTTTGCCAATGATATATTGATCATAAAATTCTTTTTGGTCATTCCATAACGGGTAGCGACGAATAACTTTTCCAAAACCACCTTGGTCACCGTTAATATCTGATATCATCTCTTTTGTTACTCCTGAACCGATTAACCAGTTCAGCCGACTTGCAATGTGTGTGTCATTAAGCATTTCGTCCTCAAGTTGGGGACTTTTCGAGCGACCGTCAGCCTGCATACTTTCGCCGCGTTTATTCATATTATCGCTACTCTGTAAGCCTTCACCTCGAATTTTTTGCCTTTCTTCTGACGACGGATTGCGCGGTGAAACAAAGTTTTCTTGCTTGCTGTCTTCCATTGTGTAAGTTTTATCCTCGCCAGCGGCTGTCAGAGTCTTCATTTCATCATAGCGCTCTTTTAGCAAACCGGAAAGTCCCGAACGATTAGTCGCATCCGTTGTTTCAATAACATAACAGTTTTGTGACGGATTATTTTTACACGGCAAATCAAATTGCCCGATGCTCTCTGCCGAATTTGTCCCATAAGCACAAGAAAGACGACCTTTGTCATATATGCTACAATTGTGTCCGGTCCATGCTTGTATGCCGTTTTCATAATATTGCCCGATATAGTTTTGAACACATTCTTCTGACATCGCCAAATGTTCGTTAACTTTCTTCAAATAATTTTGTGCTTGATGATAGGTTTCATAAACCCGGCGGTAAGAGTTTAGCTTATTTTTAACATTATGGGCGCGCAAGGCCTTTTCAATGGCGCGGTTGGCATCCTCAATTTCAATCATACTGTCAAAAGTCTCTTTCTGATTAGACAAAGAACCGGCAAAGCCTCCGGCACGTTCAATAACGTCAAAATCACCATCTTGGACAACTGTGGCTTCTGCAGGCGAACCATCAAACCATTCCACAGAGGCAAAATCTGCTTGCCAAACATAGCTCTTTTGCGCCGTTTGTTGCGGCAAGAATTGTTTGGTTATTGATGATTGTTCTTGTTTTTTATCTTCTTGATATTTACGGATATGAACACCGTTTTCAATCATCATTGCCGCACGATACTGTGCATCAATGGCGAGCAAAAATTCGTTATACCACATAATTCGATCATATATGCGTGCCACCAGCAAATTTGCACGCCACAAACACATTTGGTCTTCAGTAGCTTTACTTTCTTGACAATTATATTCCTTACCGAAATCAACCGCATCACATTCTTCACCGCCAAGCAAACACTTTTCTATTTTATCAAGCTCTTTAAGCTGTTTTTCCAATTGCATTTCCATACCGCGGGCAATAATATAAGTTTCGAGCACGGTATCTATTTTGAACTGCTCGCCGATTTTGCGGTAATTATTGTTAATATCATCTTTTTTGCTCGGAAATTGCAAAAATCTTTTAATAAACACTTTCTGGATTTCGTCTTCATCATCTGATGTCACTTTGGTCTTTTCATCAATAAGACGCGACCACGATGTTACTTTTTTACCGGCAATTTTATCCATCAATTTGTTAAATGATGTATTTCCAAGATTGGTCACATAAGAGGAAAGCTGATGCTCCAACTCATCTACTTTAAGGTCTTTTTTAACCTTATCAATAACAACTTTAACGGCGTTACCTGACGACATAAGTTCAATACCCGAAGCAACAGCGCCAGGAACATCAAACTGATAATTGGTCGGACTCGGATTCAGTGGCGTTAAATCACAAAAGAGTGCTTGCGTCTGCGGAACATACCCAAAGCTAAATAAAAAGCAGATTGTTGTGTATATATATTTTTTCATCATTTTTCTCCTCTTTATTTTGCCCCCGGTATTTTTTGTAGTGCCGTGTCTTTGGCCGATTGAACCGTGCCGGTAACTTTGTTTTGAATGCCTTTTTTAGCTTTATCCAACAAGCCTTTCCCTATAGTTTTAAGCTTACCCTTCAAACTCGGATCATATTCGTAGATATCTAAATTAAACAACGTAAAATCTTGCGAATAGTCGTTAAGCTTATAAAAATTATTCCAATCCTGTATTGTTTGCAAAGATTCCATTTTCAATTTTGCAAGTAGCATTTTGGTGAGTTGCGCCGAACTTTTTACAATCTGAAAATCAACCCCTATTTGCATATTTTTAGCACCGAAATTTGTATCGGCCGTTTCGGTCAGCGAATCGCGCATTTTTTTAGCATCTGCCTGTGATTGCAAGGTCATACCATCGCCTTGTGTGGCAGAAGTCAATAAGTCTTGCAAAGCTTCATAATATGCTTGTTTGCGTTTTTTCATAACGCGAGTAGTACCCTCTGAACTGTATGGCTCATCCTCTGCTAAGAAAAAATCGTTAATAGTTTGGGCATAGATAGGACCTAAATCTACATCGTCTTCGGTTTCTTCCGATTCTGCATTTCCGAAAAGCATTGAGTCTGCCTTTTGGGTTAATGACTGAAATGCCTTGCCGGCATCTAGAACTTTTGTTATGTTTTCATATTTTTCTTTAGCTTCGGCAATTTTTTTCATGGCGGCGGCTTTTTTGTCTTCATACTTTTTGGCAATAGCATTCTTTTTCTTATTGAGTTTTGTCAGCACTGAATCTTTTTTAGGTTCTTGTGTTTTGTCGTTATCGGTTGTCGTCTGTCTTTCGCTATTTTCCGAAACATCGGTTGTATCTTCGTTGGCCTCCAAATCATCAAGCTGATGTTGTAATTGGGTAATTGCAATGCCATATTCCGTTCTGGTCGGGTCTTCTTCGGTCAATGGAGCCATCGCTGTTTCGTACTTCAAAATTTCTGATTTAATCTCCTTAATTTTTGCCTGACGCTCTTCCAACTCGGCTTTTTCTATTGATTCAAGTTCCTCTTGAGCTTTATCTACTTCTTGTTTGGCTTGTAATTTTTGCTTACCTAAATTGATTAAATCAGATGCACTGAAGGCAGATAAATCAGGCATAGCACCGGTTGCAATATTATTTGCCAAATCCTTAATATTAAAATTCCCCGATTTAACTTGTTCAATGGCGGCGTCTTTTACCTCATTAGCCTTCTTCTTCAAATAGTCTGTTCCGGCACCCTTAACTTTTTCCCAAAACAAGTGTTTCCCTTCATTGCCTTCACCTTGCTGATGCTTTTCGTCAGATATATGCAAATTCGTGCCGTATTGCGTTTCAATTTGTTTGAGCAATTGTTCTATTTCAAAGCTGGCTGCAGCACCGAGTTCGGGAATATCAAGCTCGTTTAAGGCAAACGTCTTCGAAGCCGAAAACGCAACCATAACCAAAGATAAAAGCAGATATTTGAATATTTTTTTCATAGCTATTCTCCTTTTTGTGCTTCACCTTCGGTTTTTTGTTCATCATCTGAAGTTTGTGTCAGTTTTTGCATTTCAATGTTTGCTTCATTGTTTTGAGCACCGGCCATAGATACCAGAATGTTTATCCAACGTTTGTTGGCACGCATTTTAACTTCTTTAACAGTGTTTATCATAATGGTTTCATCTTTTATATCATTCTGTTTTTCTTCGTCTTTTTTGATTTTGGCGCCCTCTTTTTGCAGTTCATAGCGTTTTGCTAAAGCTTGAGCATACATGGCACTAACGTTGTTTATCAGCAGTTCGTTCATTTTTTCGTCATACGCCGCTTTTTCTTCAACATCATTTTTGCTGTCAGACTTAAACACATATTTATCTTGATATGCTTCACGCGCACCAGCCGTTGCAAAATCTCCAAAATTCATTTTTTTTGCAATACCTGAAAGGGTTTTATTTTTGGCAATACCTTTTTGGGCTTGCGACAAAGCATAAGACATAGCCTTCTGCTTGGCTTCTTCTTTCAGGTTGTTCAATTCATCACGCGCCGAATTTATCATCATTTTAACTTCGGTAACCAATTCCAAGTCGTCTTGATATTTTTCCATTTCCTTTTCAGCTGTTTCAATGGCGTTGGTCACAACAGTAATCGGCGCACTTTTAGCCCAAACCAAACTTGGTAACAATATTAAGCAAAGGCTGAATATGACATATATTTTCTTCATCGTTGTCCTCCTTTGCTGTTACGAGCTGCTTCGGCTTTAGCAGCCTCTGCTTCTGCGCCTTGCTCAACCAACTCATCATTAGAAGGTTCTTTTGCTGAAGTCGGCTTATTACCGCCTGAGTTATCATCACCCATTTCCATATCTCCGGGGTCAGCCGTATTTGGGTCAACTTCTTCGCTTGTCCCAGGAGTTACCGTTACACTAACACCTTCGGTATAAACTTTGACATCTGCCTCTTTTTCTTTCTTTTCGGTATTAACATCACTGCTCATATTATCTATTACCGCCGCCGCATCAACTTTTGGTAAATTGGACAATGCCAAAAACTTCATTCCCGAAGCAAAGAACATTCGAAAATCGTTAATTCCCATCAATTGAAGCGAGCCTGAAAAAGCGTGCGATGCCGTGGTTTCAAAATCTGTTTGTGTTTGCGCATTTGCCTTGGCTTGGGCATTACCGACTTTTTCGTATTCAACATTTCCGGCACTTTTATTCACTGCTTGCAACATATTATATTGCGCTTGTTCTCCTAAAATAACTGAATAGTCATCAGAGGCTTGTTTTTTTTCTTCAGCAGACTTGGAATTGAGCTTGGTTATTAAAGTATCCAAACACTTTTTAACTTCGGCTTTTTTCTCTTCATAAATAAAGTTTTCACCGTTTAACTCACAATATATGGAAAGTGCATTCGGCACAATTTGAATTTCCTCATATTTACCCGTAAATTCCACATTTTCCGTGCGCCCAGAGGCCGGAACAACATACAAAAGCTTCGGATCAACATTTGGTAAATTACTGATAACATCGGCTTTTATTTTTTCAGAGTGCATGGAAAGTAAGGTCAAAAAAGGCTTCATCTGTTTTTCTGTTGCATTAGCCATTGCCGCTTGGTCCAAATGAAGATCATTGGTATTTTCGGTGCTTTGCCACAATGTTTCGTAATCATCATAATAGTTATCTTTATTAGCCAAAGCTGTTCCGGCTTGCGTTAGCGCCATGTTCCAAGTGTCTCCTAAAACGCGACGCCAGTCCTTAACGCCATCTTGGGCATTTTGCTGATTATCGTCACGCATTTTGCCGGCTAACTTATCCAAACAATCTTTCAACACATCTATTTTGCCAACAATTACATCATCGGGAATTTCGCAAAAATTTGCCAAATATTTAGAAATAACGGTGCGTCCCATATAGTTACCGTTATATTCTGCCGATGCCGATTTTGTGGTTTGTGCAAACGCCGAAGAACTTGCGCCAAACATTAACAGAAGGGCAAAAATGCCTGCTATGTATTTTTGTGCTTTCATGCTTCTTGTCCTTCGTTTGCTGAATTGTTGTCACCGGAACTGTCTTTTTTCTTCTTCCCCCAATTAAAGCTATCTACTTTAGATTTGATGTCTTTTCCGGCGTCTTTGACATTTTGAATTTTTTGTTTATATTCACTCTTCATCGAATCGCCGATATCTTTGGCTTGCTTTTTGGCTGCGGCAGAAATTTCTGCTGCCTTTTTATGCATTTTTTCTTTACATAGTTTTAAAGCGTCTTTTTTAACTTGCTTTATTTTAACTTTGGCATCTTCAATACACTTTTGTTCCGCAGCTTTATCTTCCGGATTTTTCTCTTTGCATTCAGCTTTGGCTTTTTTGTTGGCTTCCATTTGGGCTAGTTTAGCTTCCGCAAAGCATTCTCCGGTGCCTTTAGCCATATCCTTTGCAGCATCTTCCAAGTTGCCTAAACTTCCTTCAAGTTGCTTTAAATATGGATTATTTTCAATCATAGGGCCTAAAACCGGACCAAACACATTACCGGCCATTTCGCCAAAGCCCAAGTCTGTCAGTTTTTTGGACAACATTTGATTTGCTTGAGACCTTAGCTCTGACATAATAGTTTCTTGTAACGTTTGCATGGCTTTTTCCTTCAAATCCGGCCAATCTATCACCGGTAAAGGAATAAGCGCCGAAGCGTTATGCACACCCAAGGCCATTACCATCAATATTGTCAAAGCTGTTTTCCGTAATGTTTTCATGATAATAACCTCCGTTCATACTTGCCCTTATCTTAAGTGTAACATGGCTTTTTTTTAAAGAAAATACTTTTTTAAAAACCTAGGCAATATTTAAATATTTTGTAACAAATCCGTCTTCACCGTATTCTTCTATCAGCTGTTGAACCAGTAAAACGTTCTTACGGCCGGAATTGTAAATGCGCAAATAACGCCCCAAACCGCTCAAATCTACGTCCAATATAACCGACTCGCCGGTTACCGGACGCGATAATAAAATTGCATAAGGATAGTCGCGATATGTTTTACCAAAAATAAAGTCCATTTCACTCTTATTCAAATTCCATGTGGCATAATCTTCCATTTGTGCTTGTGGATTGCGGAAGAAGATAACGGTTTGACATTGACCGCGAATAACCTCACCAACACCCAGCTTATCAACAATATTCGGCTGTTGAAAAGCGCACAAATAGGCCTGACGTTTTTTACGACCTTCTTGCAAACCGGTAATAAACGAATGGCGGAACATTGGGTGCTTCAGCATTGGCGCCGTTTCATCAATCATAATCAATGACGGCACACCGGTTTCACCTGTTTCGGTTTGGATGCGGTGCATAATGTAACTAATCACCGCCGGCGCTAAGGTGTCATCATCAAAAATATGGGTAAAATCAAATGCCATAAAACGACGGCTTTTCAAATCCAAGCTATCATTCTCGCCGTTAAAAATTCGGCCGTATTGATCCGGACTGACCCAACGAACCAACTCTCGGCGCATTTTTCCGGTTGGTGAAAAACAACTCTTATACAAATTCTTCAAGAGTCTTTCTTCCGGACGAAGGTAGTCAAACGCCGTGGTAACAGCACGCGCCACTTCGCGGTCTGCCAACGCATCATTGTCTACCATGGCAATGCTTTTCAGCCACTGACGCAAAAAGTTACGATTATTTGGTGTGTTTGGACAGTCAAACGGATTTAATGACACTGTTTTATCATCTCCGTCAAAACCGACATAAGCACCATGAATGGCTCGGGTAAAAATTTGTGCACCCAAATAACGATCAAAGAAGAACACACGCAAATCCGGATGGCGCATGGCTTGTCCGGCTAAAAATGTCAGCAAAGTTGTTTTACCTTGTCCAGTTGGACCGATAATACAACAGTGTGCCACGGCAGATTCTTCTGGCGATACGTGGAATTGGAAACGATAAGCCGAACCCGACATGGTTCGGAACACAGTGATGGCGCCCGGTCCCCAATCGCTTTTATCAAAACCTTCAGCCGGATGATCTAAAGTAATACCCATGGCAATCACTCGCGACAAATAGCGATATGTTCTCGGATAGGTGTCGTACGTTGGAAATTGAGTGAAAAACACTGCCTGTGTTACCCAGCCTTCACGCACCGGCGTTACACCAAACGCACGACAAATACGTTGAACTTCGGACTCGCCGAAATCTATTTCTTCCTTAGTTTTGCCTTTTAATATAATCGTCATGGCATATTCGCAAAGCGACTGCGAATCGGCATCACTGTCATCAATGGCCGCCAAGGCTTGAGAATATTGCTCGGTTACGTTACTTGAAAAACTTGTCACCATTGCCATACGCTGTTGTTGCGCCAAAAGCAGACGAGCTTGAGCACGGAATATAGGACGAATATTATGCAAAATCACCAACTCACAATCAATGGCGTTAAGCGAATAAATCATACTTTCATCCATTGTTTCACCGCTCACGCGAATCCCCATTGCCACTTCATAAAGTTCATGATCGCCGGAGAAAAACTTGATAATACCTTCTTCTTGCGTAAAATGGATATGGTCGGCCGTCAGCATTTCGCACAGGCGAGCACCTTCGGTATCACGCACTTTGGGCTGTGGCTTGCTTACCGGACTGCAAAGTTGGGCAAACAAATAGAACGGACTATCGGTAGCGGCGCTGTTTTCGGTTTCGTACATTGGACTAACGCCATAATCGCCCAACGTAGAAATCAGGCTTTGCGAGGCATAGTTCAAATCTTTGAGTGCGTCTTTACGATCAATAACCGAAAGCACAACATAGTGCTTGTTGCTATATATGCGATTCATATTGCGGAACCAAATTTCCGATATGGTTTCCAGTAGCGGATTATTAAATTCGCGTCGTTCGCTTTCCAGCTCTACCCTGTCACGCGTGGTAATCACTCGGCAAACAACCTGCATATTAGCCATATCATCAATCCAAGATTTGCGCGCCATCATCATAGAAAAAACTTTTTCCGGCGTGGCAGCAGCTAAATCAACCCCTTCCAAACGAAAAACACGAGCATAAGAATTGTTACTGCATAAAATGGTCACACCATCGCTCATCAGCTTCATAAACGGCAAAAAGTCCGACACGCGCGATTCCCGCGGTTGTGGCAAAACCCAGTTACCGAATTTAGTTGCCAATAAAACGGCAAAAGAGGCGGCCGACAAAATGCCGATAACCGCGACTGCAATTTCCATATTGCTCAAACCTTCGATAAATACACTTGCAAAATCATACTCATTCATGGCGCAAACTTATTCCCCTTTACCGAATATAAATTTTTACTAACTTTCCGTGTTTGCCCATATGCTTGTAACATGGTGGACATGTGCGGTTCTTTGATACCGTAGGCAGTTATTGCCGCGTGCGAAAGTAATATGCTGAAAATAAAGAACAACGGGTTCATATTAGCTACCCCAATGGCAATAAACAACACCGGAAATTGAATTCCTAAATTAACCAAAGCCGGCACAAAAGGCGCAAATAAAAACTTTGGCGGTTGGGCTACGGCTTTTAAGATATCTTCTCTCATGGGCGCCTCCTTAACAGAGTTTGCAACAGTGCGGTAGCAATTTCGGTATCTTTAGTTTGCGTTTGTGCCGCACTGATAATCATTTGTAACGATTGCGCATTATCACTGTTTTTCAAGGCTGATTTGTTTTCCAAAAGTTTGGTGGTTTGACGAGCTTGTTCGGCGGCAATACGGACAGCGGCATCATTTTGTTCATCTACAATTTGTGCCACTTGTGCCACGTTTTTGGCGCTACCGTCACCGGCAGTCGGACTCTTAGCCATCATTTCATCTATTTGTTTAAGTTTTTTTAAGGCGACTTTTCCTTGTGAGGTCATACGGTACATATTAGTATTTTGTTCACCGGCCGAAAGCTTGGTGCTACCGTCGTCGGTTTCTTCCACATAAGCCTGTGACGGATTTATAAGGAGCATAAATCCTAAAAGAATAATTGTTGTTTTTAACAAAATGACAGGTTTTGAACTAACACGGCTTAAACGCTTATGTTTGTCGTGTTTGCTAAGTCTGTTCAAAATAACAGAACTATATTCCTTTATCATTTCTATAATAATATTCATTTTTTCAACATTCCTTTTTAAGACTTATCTTTAGAAACCTCATTTGCATCGGTGTTGCCTTTTGGCTGATCGGTTGCACTGGTGCTGATAGAACCGGCACCGGAGACATCTCCCATCCATTGTTTGCCGTCTTTTGTCATCATATTTATGACAGCCATTGTAATTGAAAGCAAGAAACAACTGAATGCTATTGTTGCGAACAGTGGCCACTTCACCTTACCGAAAATAGCAGCAAATGCAAATACAATCAAGCCAAAACCGGCAATCATATAACCAGCGGTTTTCAAGCCGCTGCCAATTGTGCCGGCACGGCAAGCTAATTGTTGAAAGATATTTCCTCCGCCACAACTATCTGTGTCGTAATATTCACTGCTCAAATTTGATGAGCCGACAAAACTTGATTTTTCGACATTTCCACTGGTGGTTTTGCCTGAAGGGGTACTTTCTGTTGTTTTAGCGGACAAATTTTCTAATGTTTTTGCAGAATTATCAACTTTTAGAGAATCAGGCACCTGAATAGTCGGATCTTTTATAAGTTGACTCGGACTCATGTTACTTTGTGCCCATGCGTTGCTCGAAAAAACTATGATGCAAAGAACTAAAAGTGCAAATATCTTTTTCATCATCAATTCTCCATTAGTTGCCACCGGTTAAATCAGCACCGGCCAAATCCGCTGTTTCTGTTGCATAAGAAATGACGAAAATACCAATTAAAATGGCAATCAGCCACTTCCAATTAAAACTGCCAAACATTCCGGCAATACAAACACAAGCAATTCCGATTGTTGCCGCCGGATAAATAATCGTTTTTAAGCCTTGGAAGATAGTACTTCCTGATTTTTGCAAAGCCTCAAACACGGCAAAGGCATCGGTTGCATACAAAAATAAAGCCAACACAAGACCTATTGTCCACTTATTGTCTGCGATAAAATTCTTTATTTTAATACACAACATTTTTTCCTCCTTTGTTTTATTATTCGCAAATATGCTTTGATGGTTTTAGAATCGGCTCATTACCGCACTAAAGTGCGGAGATCCTCGGCTTCATTGCATTTTGCCAAGGATGACAGGGAAGCACTTACATTATGTCTTCATATAAATCTCTCCATGTCGGATTGAATTTACTAATCAAATCTATCTTCTTCTGCCGTCTAAACAATTTCAACTGTTTTTCACGTATAATTGCTTGTTCCGGTTTTGCGTAAACTTCATAATACATCAACTGGTTAATATGATATTTGCTTGTATAACTACCCTCATAAAATTCCGTCTTATGTTTCCACACCCGTTGCACTAAATTACTGGTAACTCCAACATATAAGGAACTCTTAGAGGCATTTGTTAGAATGTAAACATACATATCCATAATATAACTTTCCTTTAGTCATCTTGAGGGGTTGAGCGTAGCGAAGGCCCCGTCAAGATCTGAAGTGTAGTTAACAAGACTTGCTATTAGGCTAATACACCTATACCAGCACTGTCAATAATTTTCAACCTCGTCTTTTGTATCGCAGATCCTTACTACGCCCGCAAGGGGCTCAAGATGACGTTGAGGAAAATAAGGAGCTCGCAATGACGTTTGTCTTTTTCCTTTATCAAAGCATATTCACGATATTTATTATAACCGAGTGGCTTGGGGTGTTTTACCAGTCTGCGCCATTGGCTCCTAAGGTATCAACCATAGCACCGCCAATACCGGCTTGCGTTACATAGTCAATCACCTGACCGGCGGCAGCAACAGCAGCCAAACCAAATGCCAAAGCACACACCCAACCCCAACGGACTTTGCCGAAAATTGCCATAAAAGCAAAACCGACCAAACCGAACGCAGCAAGAACATAAAGTAACAGCTTAACATTACCAAATAAATTTAATAATTTGTTGATAGCTGTGCTGAAAATACCGGAACCACCACTCCAATTCAAGCTAGGCATTGTAAAACC
>OMQE01000124.1 GCA_900313155.1 uncultured Rhodospirillaceae bacterium
ATACCCCATTGGACTAATTCTTCGTTGTAATCAGAAATGTATTGAGCGCCAAGACTATTTATACGAGCAACAAAAGCATCGCTATCTTCTGGTAAATTATTGTGTTTTCGGCGAATAAAAGTTTTGACCGAATATATATCATTAACAGATAAATCTAAATCTTCACCTCTATCAAATTTTTCTTTGTTTTTGAAAAACATTTGTTCATCATACGGAACATCTCTTTCATCTTGAGCCGACGAGGCATTGAAAACTTGCTGATTTTCTTGCGTTTGTAATGTTGCTTCCGATTTTTGAGCGGCTACATCTTGCTCTTGTGCATCGGAAAGGTTAGTTGTTTCTGTTGTCGGAAAATGCTCGGCAATATAGTTTTCAACAGTGTGGTCGACAAGAGATTCGTGCATACGCTCAAGATAAGAACGCAATAATTCCAATTCTTCATCAGGGAGTTCAAGTTCTTCACCGGAACTAATGACCGCTCTGGCTTTGTTAAAAACAGCCGCGCCCTTTGCCATTTCGCTTTGTGGGGCAGGGGTTGGTTCTTGAGGTTTAATCAAACCCCGCTCAACCATATATTCTTCTACAAGTTCAAGCTGTTCTTTATACTTATATGCTTGGTCTTCCGGAATTTTCTTCGCTTCATCATAAAAACTTTGCAAATCTTCATCTGTCATATTTTTCAGATGTTCTTGTAATTCTTCTGCTGATTTTGCATGCTTTAATGTTTGAATAGCCATATTCTTAGCCATGTTTTTTTCTCCCTGTTAAAACCATCTGAAGCAGATGGTATGTCCTAAAATTTTTCTTATTTTACCTTCTTCCGTCAAGTTTGTCAATATTTAATTTGCCAAAAAGACTTGAATTTTTCCAAATTGTATGTATTATTAATCCTAAAGGATTAAAAAATGGAAAAGAAAATATTGATACTAATGCTGTTTGGCGTGTTTTTTTGTCAGCAAGTTTCTGCCAATGAGGAAGAAAGATTTGTTGAACATTCGTGCGAGCCGGTAGATGAGCGGAATTATTGCGTTGATGCTAACGGTGAACCGCTGGAGGGCAAAATTTATACGCCTTGGCCTGATGGCGGATATAAGGCTATTATCAACTACAAAAATGGGTATGCCGATGGTTTGGCTACATATTTTAATGACCAAGGTAAGCCTATTGAGCGGGTTTATTATAAATCCGGCATTAAAAACGGTATGGATAAAATTTATTATGCTAATCGAACCATTAAGGTTTGGGCAAATTACAAAAACGGTAAGCTGGACGGATGGCAGAATTTTTTCACACCGCAAGGACGTCAGCAGGGTAAAATGTATTATAAAAACGGCAAGTTGACCGACGGTTTTTGTATTTCATATAATAATAAACGTCGGCAAAAAATGTATTTAACCGCCGAGCAAAAAGAGCAAAACGAAGATAATCAACTGTTTTTCTGCTCTGCGGAGGAGCAAAAATGACAAGCGGACTGGTATTGGAAGGCGGCGCGCATCGGGCAATATATGTGGCCGGCGTGGTTGATGTTTTGTTGGAAAACGATATTCATTTTGACGGCGTTATCGGTGTTTCTGCCGGTGCAATACATGGCTGTTCTTTTGTTTCCGGTCAGAGAGGACGAAGTATTAACTATACCCTGAAATATGCTAACGATAAACGGTATATGAGTTGGTATTCGTGGTTGACAACCGGAAACATGGTTGGTGAAGAATTTTGTTATCACGAGTTACCGGAAAAACTCTTTCCGTTTCATCATGAAAATTTTGAAGCCTCAACAACTAAATTTTATGTGACTTGTACAAATCTGCAAACAGGGCAGGCGGAATATATTTATTGTGACGAATTGCGCCAAAAAATGCCATATTTACGGGCGTCGGCCTCTATGCCGTTTGTGTCGCATATCAGCTATATTTCCGGCGTGCCGTATCTAGACGGCGGTATTGCCGATAGTATTCCGGTGCAAGCATTCCAAAAGTTGGGATATGATAAGTGTGTGGTGGTGCAAACGCGGGCTGACGGCTATCAAAAAAGCAAAAATAAACTGGGTTGGCTTGCAAGCATTGTATATAAACGCTATCCGAAATTTGCCAAGGCTATTCAAGAACGCCACCTGATGTATAATCGAGAGCTGGCGGATATTCACCAAATGGAAAATGAAGAAAAAATTGTTGTAATTAGACCAAGTAAAAACATTAAAATCAAACATATGGAAAAGAATCTTAATGTTTTACGAGAAGTGTATCAGTTGGGTCGCACAGATGCGCTTGCGGCGTTGCCGAAAATAAAACAGTTTTTGAATATTGATTAGCCTGTAAAAAAATTACAGTTCTTCTTTTTTATATGGTCGTGAAAGCAGAGTATTGATGGCTTCTTCCAGCGAAATCCCTTCAAACAAAAGGCGCTCAACCATTTCACAAATCGGCATTTCTATGTTTAGCTCACGAGCACGTTTAACTACCGCTTGTGCAGTATAAATGCCTTCAACCGTGCGGGTATTTTCCCTCATAGGTTTTTCAGCTGTTCCGCAAGCACCAACTTCATAACCGAAGCTAAAGTTGCGTGATTGAGTACAATTTGCAGTCAATACCAAATCGCCCATACCGCACATTCCCATCAATGTTGGCAAGTCTCCGCCCAATGCTTTGGCAAAACGTGCCATTTCATGAAAACCACGGGTAATTAAAGCGGCACGAGCTCCATCGCCTAAAGAAGCACCTTCCACAATCCCCGATGCAATGGCAATCACGTTCTTAATACTGCCGCCGACTTGTGGGGCAATAATATCGGTTGCCAAATATGGACGGAAGTATGATGTTCCTAATGTTTTAGTTAAATATAGAGCTATATCTTGTTGTTTGCACGCAATAGTTACAGATGCGATTTTGCGTTTGGCAACATCTATGGCAAACCCCGGACCGGATAAAACGGCAATGGTGGTCTGTGGTATTTCTTCTGCGGCAATTTCAGAGAGCATTTTGCCGGAAGCTTGTTCAATTCCTTTAGCGCACAACACCAAAATTGTGTTTTTTTTCAGATAAGGTTTAATCATCTGCATGGTAGAGCGTGTATATTGAGCCGAAACTGTTAAAAGCACAATATCCGAAAAATCAAATACTTCCGATACATTTCCGGTGGCTTTAATTTGGTCCGGAAGCGGAATATCGGGCAAAAAAAGCTTGTTAACGTGTGCCATGTTGATACTTTCCACCACCTCCAGTTCGCGCGCCCAACATAAAACACTATTGCCGGCACGGGTTGCCGTTAAGGCTAGTGCTGTTCCCCAAATACCGGTACCGATAATTCCCACTTTTGACATCATTATCTCCTTTTTTATCTTATGTGTTCAAATTTTAGTCGTATGTGCAAAAATTTCAAGGCAGAATATCAGGTTATATGCAAAATTTTTTAAAGGGACAGGCTGCTCCTTGCGGAACAGCCTTGTGGTTTATAAGAAAACTTATATTTGTTCTATAATTTTAGAACTTGTATTGATATTGGAACGCCAACATATTACTGTGGTTATGATACTTAACGTTCAAATCTCCCGCCATATCATTACGAGTGCGACCGTGCATCATAAACAGGTGCGCATAACCAAAGTCAAACTGGTGATTGCCCGTGGCATAGCTGGCACCGGCCGAAAGCCAAATACGGTCGGTATCCGGAATACGGTTTGAGCGATAGTAGTTGTTGGCAGACGGAGATTGATCCCATGCCGTGCCGGCACGCAGAGTCCAATTTTCATTCATATAATATTCTTGCCCAAGCGAAATGGTCCAAGCATCTTTCCAACGATAGTCAACATCATAATTGCCGGGACCTTTTCCTGTATCAAGAGGTGAACCGTAGCCGCGTCCAGGGAAAGTATAAAAACGATGCCATTGAACATATTTTACAGTAGCCGAAGTTGCCCATTTTTCGTTCCATTTATGGTAACCGGATAAAATCCAGCTTGCAGGCAATTCCGGATCAGACATTGTTTTATAGCGATTAAATCCACCTACAAAGTTCCCCGTTTCCGGTAAGCCCAAGGCTTGAGAAATTTGGTGGTTAATTCCTCTTATACCGCTATCGTTTAAATAAATATATTGTTTGCCTTTCGGGTCTTGAGTGCTCTTAAAGCGATATGATAAACCAACGCGTGTGTTTTCATTGAATTCATAAACCGCACCAAGCTGGAAAGCATGAGTCCAACCATCAACACGGTAATCGTTGTAGCCTAAATTAACAAACTTTCCTGGTGCAACTTCTTTATTGATATTTGAAGTCAGCTGTCCTTCAATTCTGCGCAAAATAGCACTGGCACCAAGCGAAAGTCCGTTATCAAAACGATAAGCGGTTGAAAAGTTAAAATCAATGACTTCCAAAAAAGATTTTCGAACACCGGCTGTTTGTGCCACATGACTATCATGCTTATATTTGGTTGACAAGCCGTATGGAACATATATGCCGGCGCCGAAGAACCATTTGTTATTTAAATTATATTGGCTGAGTAAGCTCGGCAGTGGCACAAAATAGTCCATCTTATCGGTGCCGTATTCGCTTTTGGCCTTAGAGGCAATTTCCGTTAAAGCCAATCCGGCCTGAATACCCGAACGTTTAACCAAAGTCATGCCGGCAGGGTTAAATGCCATGGCAGAATAGTCATCACCAACCACACCAACGCCGGCAAAAGAACGCCCCAAACCGGTGGTTGACATTTCGTTAAGCTGATAACCGGCAGCGTGCGCTTGTGTGGCGGTCAAAACACCGGCTATTGCAGATAAAGTTACTATTTTTTTCATCATTAGTCCTTTGTCAAAATTGAATTCTGTAAAATAAAATATCATATAGGTACACGAGCGTCTATGCACAGCAGAGATTTTTTACGGTTTCTCTTAAGATACTAATGATAATTTCGGGTGGTATGACGGGTATTTTTTGCATTTTTCCTGTGGATAACTTTAAATGCTTTCCAAAAGATAGCGATTAACGTAAATTTAAGAAACGGTAAATAAAATAATATGAAAGTTTTTTTTATAAACGAGGTGTAAAACATGGCAACAGTTAATGAAACAGAATTTTCGGATATTTATATCATTCCGGACGGAACCGGATATATTTGGGGGCGCAAAACACCCAGCGGGTTAGTGCCTTGCAAACCGGACGATTATGATGAATTTTATCAGGCTCTGAAAGACACGTATGATGGCGAAAACTCAAGCTATTTGGTGAAGTTTAAGGGTTTGCATTATCGTGTGGAGCGCACGGTGACGCTTGACGGGCAGCAATTTTGTGCGCGCAAAATGCCGCATTCGGTGCCGGATATCAATAAATTAGGTATTGATGAAAAGTTGCTTAACTATTTGAAAAGTTTGAGTGGTGCTTCCGGATTGATTTTGCTTGCGGGGACTACCGGTTCAGGTAAAACAACAACGCTGTCGGCCCTGCTTCGAGAATTTTTAATTCGCGACGGCGGGTATGCTTTTACGCTGGAAGATCCGGTGGAAATGCCGCTTGACGGAACATATCATACGGTGAACGGCGAATTGGGAATTTGTAAGCAGATGACGCCGCCGGGAGGTTCTTGGCAAGCTGGTTTGAAGTCTATGTTGCGTTCAAAACCGCGTTATGTGTATTTGGGCGAGATTCGTGATCCGGAAATTGCATCAGAGGCTATGCGTGCCGCTATTTCAGGGCACTTGGTTCTTTCAACCATTCACGCCGCCACGGTAACAGACGCCATTCAATCTATTGTAAAATATGCGGCAGCCAGCGGAATTTCTGAAGAAATGGCTTATGACTTGGTAGGTAATGGTATTTTGGCGGTACTGCATCAAAAATTGGTTGGCGTGCCGAAACGCGCGGTTTTAGAGGCAGTGTTTGCTAATCCGGACGCCAGTAAGGGCGACCAGGTGCGCGGTATTGTTAAGAGCGGTAAACTGAATCTTTCAACTACCATTGAACAGCAACGTATTCGCTTGGCACGCGGTATTCCGCTGTTTGATGATAAAGTATAGAAGTGTAAGGCATTTCAAGAAAGGACACTTTTTCTTTGCAAAAGAATTATTTGCGGTGATGACCATGTTCGCCACCATGTGGTGCGTTGCCATGTGGTCGATGGCCGCCGTGCGGTGCGTTGCCATGATGTCTGCCGCCATGATGCGGGCGAGGGGAAAAGTGATGCCGCGGCGCCGGGGCAAAATGGTGATGATGGTGGTAATGATATGGACGACCGTATATCAACGGATTCGGTAAAAACACATAGTCCGGTTCGGTTTGGTCAATATAAACCACACTAGGGGTACTTTGGGCGGTTATATAAGTTGTTGTTACCGGTTCGGCATAGTAAACTGTTGGCGCTACATAAGGAGATACATAAACATCTTGTGCGGTTGGGGCGGGGGTGTAGCATCCGCTCAAAGCAAAAACGGCAAGCATTGGAAATATTTTTTTCATTTCGTTGTTCCTTATTTACATATTTTACATTAAGCGTTTATATAACATAATTTTTATATTTTGACCATTACTTTTTTGCATTTTAGGTATGTAAAATATTGTAAGTGCTTACTAAATATGGATATTTATCGTTAAAACAATAAAATAAGATGCGGTATAATAATACCATTATGTTAAAATGTTGAAAAAAGTGTATTTTTTGTGTTGACAAAGCAAAATATTTGTGTATATTGACACCGAATTGTAACATTTTAATAAGAAAGAGATATAAAATGATTTCTACACATACAACGAAACCGTCTGATATCGAAAGAAAATGGTATGTTGTCGATGCCAGCGGTGTTATTTTAGGTCGTCTTTCTGCTGAAATCGCCAAGATTTTACGCGGAAAGAATAAGCCGTATTTTGCTCCGAATTTGGATTGCGGTGATTATGTGGTTGTGATTAACGCCGAAAAAGTTAAATTAACCGGTAAAAAATTGGCCAATAAACACTACTACAAACATACAGGCTATGTTGGTAGCGTTAAAGATACAACAGCCGGCAAAATTTTGGAAGGACGTTTTCCGGAACGTGTTATTCAAAAGGCTGTTGAACGTATGATTTCACGTAATCCGCTCGGTCGTCAGATGATGACAAAGCTCAAGGTTTATGCCGGTGAAAATCATCCGCATACGGCGCAAAATCCGATTGTTTTGGATATTGCTTCTCAAAACCCGAAAAATAAAAGGAGTGCTTTATAATGGCTAGAAAAAAAATTGAATCCTTGGAAGAAATTAAGGAAGCTGTGGCTGCAACAACCGCTGAAACAGAAGTTAAAGCCGTTCGTAAGGCTGTTAAAGATAAGCAAGGCCGTGCATATGCAACAGGTAAAAGAAAAGACGCTGTTGCTCGCGTTTGGATTATGCCGGGACATGGCAGCATGACTGTTAATGGCCGTTCTTTGGACCAATATTTTGCTCGTCCGGTTTTGAAGATGGTTATCAATCAGCCGTTTGTTATTACGAATCGGGAAAATGAGTTTGACGTTATCTGCACGGTGAAAGGTGGTGGATTATCTGGTCAAGCAGGTGCTATTCGTCATGGTATTTCTAAGGCTTTGAACGATTATGAGCCGGAATTGAGAACAGCATTGAAACAAGCCGGACTTTTGGTTCGTGATGATCGTGTTGTTGAACGTAAGAAATACGGTAAAGCAAAAGCTCGCCGTTCTTATCAATTCAGCAAGCGTTAATTTCAAACGCAAGAAGATATATTGTATTTTCAATGGGTTGGAAAAAATTTCAAC
>OMQE01000127.1 GCA_900313155.1 uncultured Rhodospirillaceae bacterium
ATACCGCCAATGAAGGCCGCCGCCTCATTAGCTCGCGACAAGTTCGTTATGTATGTCCACCATTTGGCGATAAAGCTTTTCGGCAAGGCTTCCAAATCCATACCGAGCAAATCTTTAATTTGCGTAGTTATCAGCGTTAGACCAATACCGGCCGTAAAGCCAATTACCACCGGATAAGGAATGTATTTAATATAAGAACCGAGTTTGCACAAACCGGCAACCACCAAAATCACACCGGTTAAAAGCATGGCGGCCACCAAACCACTGTATCCGTATCCTTGCAAAACTTCCAAAATCACAATGGCAAAAGCGCCGGTCGGTCCGCCGATTTGGTAGCGGCTGCCACCAAACAAAGCAATCAAAAAACCGGCAATAATTGCCGTATATAGCCCTTGTGCCGGCGTCAATCCGCTGGCAATTGCCAATGCCATGGCAAGCGGTAACGAAACAATACTCACTGTCAGGCTGGATATGCAATCGCGCCGAAACAACGAAAGCGAATAGCCTTGGCTCAAAATTTCAACAGATTTCGGCATATAATTTTGCTTAAAAGCAGTCCATAAATTACGCATTTTCAGTCCTTTTAAATAAATCCAGCCCGCTCTGTATAAAGCCACAAAGTTAAAAAAGCAATAAATTTTTGCGTCATTTTTGATTTTTTATGAAGAATTACTCTTGTTCAAAACCCAAAAGTTCGTCTTGAGCACGGCTGAAAACAATCATCAGCGCCAAAAAGCCCAGCAAAACAATGTTGCTCAACAATTGCGCCAACCACCCGAGCCATTTTGAAATCATCGGCAATAAATCCAGCCATATATTAAGGCGCATATTGCTCAAAAGCACAATTGCCAGCAGCGCCAAAAACAACACAACCGCCACATACGCCTTGCCCGATGTTTGCTTAAACACCTCTCGCCAAGCCGATTTTTTTGTTTGCAAATAACGGCTGACAGCGCCAAAAAGCCGAATCAGCATCAATATCAACACAAACACCGAAAAAACAATGCAAAAATATACAAATTCCACACGCCAGTCCGGATTTGCCGACTGCGTCAGCAGTTTGACCGCCAAGCCAAACGGCAATATGTATGCCGCCACATAACCCAACAAAAAAAGCTCCGAACGCCACTTTTCAGCGTCGCGTAACCACAATCGGCGCCATACAAAATTTTCCTTGTCAAACGCTTCGGCATAAAAGTCAACAACAAAGGCTAAAATAAGATGCGTATAAATAAGCAAAAAAATGGCACTGCAGCTGCCTGTCAGCCAATTTTGAGGCAAAACGCCGGCAGATTTTGCCTCGTATAGCATCATCGCGCCTTCAAAAATCCAGCTTAAAACCGTTATCAGCGTTGCATAAATCACAATCGGCCGCCAACAATCAAAAATCCGCCCGCCCAAAGTCAGCAAGCGCACAACCACTCCAATGATTGAATATTTATTCACATTCAGCATATCACAGCTCCTTTACATGTGTCACGCCGGAAATAGAGCGTAGTGCTGTCATCAGCCCACCGTTGTCCAGCGCATAGCTTCTCGGCAAGACAATTCGCACGTCCCAATCCGGTAATTCCGGCTTGATATATATTTTGTTCGGCCCAAAATGCTCTTTAAGCAAAGCCTGTGTAATCGGTCGCAGCGCCGCCACGTCATTAACCGAAATTTCCAACCCTTTTGAACTTTCGGTAATAGCCTCGTCCAACGTTCGAATGCTGTTGAACATCATGCGCGGCGGACGGTCGTCTTCTTGCTTTTCTATCACCATCTGCACCAACAAAGGCACGCCGCTTTCAATTGCCGCGCTGTATTTGTTAATGCCTTCGCTCCAAAGCATTCCCTCATAAGCCGCTGAAGTGTCAGACAACCGCACAAAAGCGAACGGCTTACCCGATTTACTGATTTTCTTCTGAAAACCTTGCAAGCAACCGGCTAAATTCGCCACAACTTTATCTCCGGTCTTAATGCCTTTTACCACATCGGCATAGCTTTTAACGCCCAAACGTGCCATACTGTCAGCATAAATATCCAGCGGATGAGCTGAAAGATAAAAGCCGATAACTTCTGCTTCGTTTTGCAAGCGTTCCAATTCCGGCCAATCCGGTTTTTCCTGCAATTTGACCTTGGCATTAAGTTCTTCGGCGCCAAAAAGCGAGGTTTGCGCGCTTGCCTTCAGCTCCGAAGCCGCCGCAATATGGCGCAAAATGTTATCTATGTTAATGTATAGCTTCTGGCGGTTATTATCAAGCCCATCAAAAGCGCCGGCTTTGATAAGTTGCTCAAATTGCTTGCGGTTAATTTGCTTAATATCAACCCGATGAATAAAATCAGATAAATCTTTGAATTTTCCTCTTTTTCTTCGTTCTTCAACAATAGCCTGCATATTAGCCTCGCCCACCCCTTTAACGCCGGCAAGGGCAAAACGAATATTACCGTCTTCCACCTTAAACATAGCATCAGAATGGTTAATATCCGGCGGCAACACCTTAAAGCCCATTTTTTTAACTTCTTCGCTATAAAAAGCAATTTTATCGGTGTTGGTAATATCAAAATCCATAATTGCGCACATAAATTCAACCGGATAGTGCGCTTTTAAATACGCTGTTTGGTATGATATTAGTGAATAAGCGGCGGCGTGCGATTTATTAAAACCGTAAGATGCAAATTTTTCCATTTGGTCGAAAATACTCTTCGCCACTTCGGGGTCTATCCCTTTTTTCAAAGCGCCGGCGGTGAACATTTCGCGCTGATGCGGAATTTCTTCTCGTTGTTTTTTACCCATCACCTTACGCAATTTATCGGCACCGCCGAGCGTGTATCCGCCCAACACTTGGGCAATTTTCATCACCTGTTCCTGATAAACCATAATTCCGTATGTTTCGTCCAAAATCGGCGCCAAATCGGGGTGCAGATATTCTATTTTTTCTCTACCGTGTTTGCGGGCAATAAAGGTCGGAATGTTATCCATCGGTCCCGGACGATACAACGAAATCACGGCAATTAAATCTTCAAAGCGGTCAGGCTTAATTTGTTTCATCACATCACGCATGCCTGATGATTCAAACTGGAACACAGCACTGGTATCGCCTTTTTGCATCAGCTCGTATGTCGGTTTATCATCAAGCGGCAATGACGGCATATCAAGCTCAATGCCGTGCACCCGTTTAACCCATTCTACCGCGCGTTCTATAACCGTTAAAGTTTTTAATCCCAAAAAGTCAAACTTAATCAGACCGGTTTCTTCCACATATTTCATATCATATTGCGTCACCGGCATTTCGGCGCGAGGGTCTTTATAGAGCGGCACCAATTCATCAAGCGGGCGGTCGCCAATCACCACACCGGCGGCGTGCATACCGCTGTTGCGATACAACCCTTCCAATTTCATGGCAATATCAAACAGCTTGTTGATTTGCGGGTCGTTAACGCGCATTTCTTCTAATTCCGGCACTTGTTCCAGCGCTTCTTTTAAAGTCGGGTTCTTACCACCTTGCCCGGGCGGAATCATCTTGGAAATGCGGTCAGCCTGACTATATGGCATTTGCAGCACCCGCGCCACATCTCTAATCACCGCTTTAGATTGCAACTTACCGTATGTAATAATTTGCGCCACTTTTTCGTGACCATATTTTTCTTGCACATATTCAATTGTTTTATGCCGATTTTCTTGGCACAAGTCCACGTCAAAATCCGGCATGTTAACACGCTCCGGATTTAAGAA
>OMQE01000130.1 GCA_900313155.1 uncultured Rhodospirillaceae bacterium
GCATTAAGCGAAAAATCAAAAATATCAAAATTTTCCTTCATGTGTTGCGGATTAGTCGTTTTTGGAAATACTGAATTGCCTTCTTCAATATGCCAACGCAAAATAATCTGCGCCGGTGTTTTACCATATTTTTGCGCCAAATCAGCTAACACCGGCTCGCCTAAAAGTTGCGGATCACCATGTCCGAGCGGATACCAACTTTCCAAAACGGTCCCAAATTCAGCCATACGTTTTTTTAGCTCATGCTGCGGAAAATACGGATGACATTCCACCTGAATTGCCGCCGGTTTAATAGTTGCATGCGTCAAAAAATCTTCTAGATTTTCTTTGAAGTTGCTAATACCTATCGATTTTACTTTTCCAAGTGTAACGGCTTTTTCCATATCTTTCCAAGCGCCGTTATAATCGCCGACTTGTTGATGCAGAAGCAATAAATCAATATAATTTGTTTGCAAACGCTCCAACATATTATCAATCGCCGGCAGAGTTTTGCCCTCACCATATTCGGTTGGCCAAACTTTGGTGGTAATCCAAACTTCTTCACGCTTTAAGCCACTTTGCTTTAAGGCTTCACCAACCCCGCGCTCGTTTTGATAAGCGTGGGCTGTATCAATATGACGATAACCAAGCTTAAACGCATTCAAGCAAGCATCAATCGTGGCTTTGCCGTCCGGTACCAAAAACACCCCTAAGCCAAACTGCGGCATTTCAAGTCCGTTATTGAGTTTCAAATATGTTTGTGTCATATAATTTTCTCCATTAAAATCCTAATTTTTTCAGCCATTCGTCAAGTTTTTGCTCAGCTTTTTCGTGTTCATTTTGCGCAATATGCCCGTAGAGTTCAAAGCCGGTCAGCATTTTTGCACCTGTCACCTTTTCGATTTTGTTCGGAATTGAAGATAAACCGCTACCTTCGTGCGTTACAAACGGCGCAACTTTTTTACCGCTCCAATCAACACTTTCCATAAACGTATATAATGCCATCGGCAAATCTGCCCACCAATTCGGTGTACCTAAAAACACTGTGTCATAATCGGTAAAATTTGCCACGCTTCCAATAATTTCCGGTCTTGCGCCGGCTTTTTTCTCTTTCAACGCAACTTCGGTCAACGGTGTGTAGGTCGTTGGATAAGTATCGTTTTTGAGCTTAACCTCAAAAATATCAGCGCCGATTTTTTGGGCTATCATCTTGGCAATAATCGCCGTATTACCCTCTGATATGTTTCCTACGCCATACTGCTCATGTATTCTGGAAAAATAAACCACCAAATTTTTGCTCATATTTTTCTCCTTATTGAAGTTTATCATATTCTTCATCACTTACCGGTTCAAGCCACTCGTTAGAACCTCCATCTGACGGCACTTCAACAGCAATGTGTGTAAACCAGCTATCTTTAGCCGCACCATGCCAATGCTTGGTTTCCGGCGCAATATTAACAACATCTCCGGCCTTAAGTTTGCGTGCCGGCTTTCCCCATTCCTGATACCAGCCTTCGCCGTCGGTAACCAATAAAATTTGTCCGCTTTTGTGGTGAATATGCCAATTATTACGGCATCTCGGTTCAAAAGTTACATTATACATCGGCACCCCGTTTTCGGTGGTAATCGGCTTTAAATAGCTTTTACCGCTAAAATATTGAGAATACGGATTTTCTTCTCCAAAACCGAAAATAACGTTTTTAGCCTTAATTTCTGAAACTAAATTTTTAATTTCTTCAACTTGTTCAGAGGTTAAACCATTGTGTTTACCAATTTCGATATGTGCATTGAGTTGAGCTTCAACTCCATCACGAGCGGCCAGCATAGCTATTGTAGCCAGCTCACGCGTTTTCCAATCAACATTGTCGCGAGAAAAAATATCACCGAATAGATGTGATTTAAGATACTCATCAATCGCCGGCGCGAATTCAAAAAGCCGACCTTTCACTTCAGTTCCTACTAATTTGGTTTGATTTTCCGCGCCATAAACAAGCGCATCGCCGGCCGGTTTTGGGCTTGGTTCAGCTCCTCCAACATCTGTATTTCCGCGTTCTTCAAGAGTTTGCATCAATGTTGACAACGCATTCAAACTGCGCGGAAAACCGCAATAAGCATAAGATTGAACTAAAATCTCTTTTATTTCATTAACCGTAACACCGGCATCTAACCCCTTTAGCAAAGATTTTTTCAAATTTTCCTGATTTCCGATAGCACTATTTGCTGAAATTTCAACAAGTGCAATTTGTTTTGCATTCAATACTTCATCAGCCATAACATTTTTCCCCGATAATATAGTTAAAAACAAATAAAATAAAAATTTTTTCATCTAGAACGCTCCTGTTTTAATATGCGGCACATAAGGCGTTTCAAGCGCTTTAATTTCTTCCTCGGATAATTTAATATCTAAGGCTTTAACGGCTTCTTCCAAGTGCTTCGGCGAAGTTGAGCCGACAATTGGTGCAGTGATATAAGGTTTAGAAAGCATCCAAGCCAAGGCATTTTGCGCCATAGTGTTGCCGTTCATTTTAGACACTTCTTCCAAAGCGTCAACAACTTTTTTATCTTGCTTCGGCGTTGTCCAAACCATTGGTGATACATCATCAATTTTTGAACGTTCGGTTTGCACACCCCACGGACGTGCACATCTTCCACCTGCAAGCGGTGACCACGGCACAACGGCAATCTTACGGTCTTGA
>OMQE01000049.1 GCA_900313155.1 uncultured Rhodospirillaceae bacterium
TAAGACCAAAGCATGTTTCCATTGGAACACAGCCTCATTTTTGCGTCCGCTGAACCAGTAAACATCACCCAAGTGGTCGCTGATAACGGCATTTCCCGGATTCATGTCCGAGGCTTGTTCCATATACTCCATCGCTTTATCATACAATCCCAAGCGAAAACAAACCCAGCCTAGACTATCAATAATATGCCCCTCATACGGAGATTGTTTATAGGCATCTATAATCATTCTGACAGCACGATCGGTGTTTTTGCCTTCCACCAGCCAGCTATATCCCAAATAGTTGAGCACATTAGCGTTGCGGTTGCTCAATTTCAATGCTTTAAGCAAATTATCTTCGGCGGCTTTTTTATCGCCGATTTTATCATACGACACAGCCAAAGAATAGAAAATCGGCCAACTATTGGCATCAACTTGTGACAGCGCTTTAATGGCTTTTTGATAAACTTCAACAGCTTCATGATGTTTATCCATACTGGCGGCAATGTTTCCCAAGTCGCTCAAAAGCTGTGCATTGTTCGGATAATCTTTAATCAATTGCCGCAAGAGCACTTCTGCTTTGGCAAATTCTTTCAAGTTATTCAAATTTTCAATCATTTTCATGCGCGATATAAAATATGATGGACTGGAAGGGCTGATTTGAGCATAATAGCGATTAGCCTCCCGAACCAAACCCAATTCTTCCAAAACATTTGCGAGTGCTAATTTTGCCACTTCGTATTCCGGATTAAGGAACGAAGCGGAGGCAATATAAATTTGCGCCAGCTGGGCACCGCCATTTGTTGAACGAAAGATATTGCCTATATTGAACATAGCTTCAGCCAAACCCTTTTGCGGTGTATCGATAATCGGCGGTTCGTTTCTATCGGCATTTTCAATTTTACTGTCAATATCGGCGAGGAGCATCGAAAGCATGCTGTTATCATGGTAACGATGCGAAATTTTCCGTGCCAGCTCCGGACGACCGTTGCGCACATAAAAATTGGTAATAACTTCTAAAATGCGATATGTCACATCAGCAGGGTGGTTAATCACAATTTGCGAATAGAGCTCATCTGCCGCATTCGGATTGCCCAAATAATCATAAATCATGGCAGCATGGAACATTTTTGTGCTTAAAAGTTGCGGGTCATTCATTAATTTGTTCAAACTGTTAATAGCTTCAGCTTCATTTTTTTCGCCAGCATAAGTCCAAGCATCAAACAACGGTGCCACAATTGAAGTATACACTTCTTCATCCAAAGAATCCATCTGCTTGCGAGCTTCAGCATAGTCTTCGTTGGCAAAATCTTCAATAGCGAGCACCAGAGGAGCCATTGTTTTCGGGGTACCGTTCTCTATTTCTTTTTGGGCATACGGTGCCGCTTCATCAATATGTCCCAAGGAAGCAAGCACAGCATAAAGCGAATGATTAACTTTTGCATTGTCGGCATCTTTTTGCAAAACAATTTTGTAATACTCCGCTGCTTGAGAAAAATCTTGCCTCATATGCGCCACGCGAGCCGCCAAATAGGCTCCGAAAACCGAATCTTTACCATAAGATTTGAAATCTTCATCAGGATAGTTGCTCCCGAAAAACTGCGGTAATTTTCCTTGATAATCTTTTAAGCTGTATTCTCTCAATGCCCGATTGTTGGCAACATACCAACTTGCCAACATAACAACGGCAATAATTGCTGTTTTCCCAATTAACTTAATAAATGTATTTTTTTTCATAATTTATTCCCAAAAAACGTCATAACTCCGGTCTAGTTTAGCAAATAAATATTATCAATGTGTAAATATACTCTTTATATTGCAAAAAAAAGCAATTGTTGATATATGTAGTGTTAAGAGAAAAAAATGGAAGACGCTCAAGAAATTTTAAATTGGTATATTTTGGCTGGTGTTGATGAGCTGTGCGCTCAGACAACTCAGAATTTTTTAGCGTCAGAAAAAGCGCCTACGGCACAACCTCAAACAAAAATTCTGCCGACATCGGAAAAAACTCGTCCGGCAACAACACTGTTGGCACAAACAACCAATGTCGCCTGCGTCAATGCTCAAGATATTTGTGCTCAAGCTCAAACGCTTGATGATTTAAAGGCGTTGCTTGAAAGTTTTGAAGGTTGCGCGCTTAAATTTTCTGCTAATTCAACTGTTTTCGGCTATGGTAACCCGCATGCCGAAATAATGATAATCGGCGAAGCACCAGGCGCGGACGAAGACCGCATTGGAGAGCCGTTTGTCGGTCGAAGCGGACATTTGCTTGATAAAATATTACAAGCTGCCGGTTACAATCGGGAAGATTGCTATATTACGAATGTGTTACCGTGGCGCCCACCCGGAAACAGAACACCTACCGACAGCGAGGTGGCGGTTTGCTTACCGTTTTTGCGCCGACAAATAGAACTTGTTGATCCAAAGATTTTATTGTTGCTGGGCGGCAGTGCGGCTAAGGCCTTATTAAATACGGCAGAATCGGTTTCGCAATTGCGTGGTCGAGTGTTGGATTATATTGCTCAAAATGGTAAGGTTTATCCGAGCCTGACCAGCTACCATCCGGCGTATTTGTTGCGCACGCCGGCACAAAAGGGCAAAGTTTGGATAGATATGTTACGCCTAAATCGTAAATTGGCAGAGATGTGAAAAAATATAAAAAATTTAATAAAAATTAAATATTAAGGCGTTATGCTGAAAACAAATTTTAATACTTTGGAGTAGAAGAAATGAGTTTAAATCGTAATTTTTTTATTGCCGCAATGGCTTTGAGTTTTTTAATGGTTTCAGGCGTTAAAGCGCAAAATGCCGCACTGACAACCGATAATCAGGAAGAAGAACAAGCTTCCTCTGATACAGAGGCTATTTTGTTCCGTATTGAAAATATTGAACCTATCGTGAATAAAGATGGGTTGACCGACCAATGTTCTTATATGATGACGGTTTATAATCGCACGGATAAGGCCGTTAAAAATGCAGATTTAACTTTGGTCTGGAAAGATAAAATCGGAGACAAATACAAAATTCAAGGCGACGAGATAAAGGTGGCCTCTGCTGAAGATGCCGTACGCATTATTAAAACAGATGTTTCAATTGACAATATTGCTCCGCGTACTCAAAAAAGTTTTGCCAACAAAGTTGCAACAGACAGATGTTATTTGCTTTTGGATAATGTTGAATTTAAAGTATCTTCCTGTGTAGATGAAGATGCTAAAAACAACAATTGTGCTAGCAAATTCAATTATATTGATTCTAAAAATCCGGAATATTATTCCGAATTTAAAGATGTTCCGGCCAGTGTTTTAGCCAAGCAAGCCGAAGAAGAAAAAGAACGCGAACTTACTAAGGTTAGTGACACAATAAAGTCTATTACCGAAACAATGGATGCCACAGAAGCAGAATTGGAAAAAATCAAATAGGTGAATAAATGCGCGTAAGATTGGTAACGCTTGCAAGTGCTTTAATAGCAGTTTTGTTGTGTGGTTCGGTGAGAGCGCAAGTTTTTTCCGGCGCACCACAAACATCTAATAATGCAACAAAACCTGTTACCAATACTTCGTCCGGCTCAATGTTTCCATCTACGCAAACTAATTTTAATGGTGAAAATGATAATTTCGGTGCCCCGAAGGACGATCCTCAAGTTTTGCACTTTAAAATAGTCAAGGGCAAAATTTCGGTTGAAAATCCGGAAAATCGTAAAGTTTTGGTATATTATGACAATTATCAAATACATAGAGGCTTTGATAAGCTTCTGAAATGCAGCATTCGAGTGCATGTGATTAATGACTTAAAAGAAGATATAACTTCGCTTGGGTTTCGCCTAAAATGGCCGGAAATTTCAACTGCTGTGGAAATGCGACAAATTAAACGCGGTGTTCAAACATATACCGATTTAATGCTATTGGGCGACGGTTGCTTGCGCATGGATAAAACACCGACAATAGAAGTTAATCGTTGCCGTGTAAAGGCAATGACACAGCAACAATGTGCCGATGCCATTCAGTGGTTGCCACGCTAAGAAGATACACAAATAAAGAAAAAAAACAGCTCGAAGCTCATGCGTCTTCGGGCTGTTTTCATTTTGTAAAAACGTTCTATTCAAACCACAATGGTTGAATCATACAAGTCCTTTCTAACTTTCCGCGGCAACTCTCTTGCGGCGGTGCCGACCAGCTTGAGCATCACGTTCTCTCTGGTAGTCTGTCGGCTGATGGTTCTTTTTGCCGAACCCTTTTTCTTTTTTGGCATTTGAGGTATGCCTGAATTCTTTTTTTGCCATAATAATTCAATTTTAATAAAAAAACATCTTATGCGGCATGATAGCGCGCAATGAATAATATATATGTAGAGTAATTATGTTATCGGCTGCCTTTATAACACAATTTCCGAATCTGTCAATCTCTTTTTTTTACACAGATATTGGTTGAATTTCTGTAGTCTAAAAATGAAAATTTTGTTTGATTAGTCTTTATCTTTTTTGAGCGCCTGATATTCAAACCACTTGGCAATTTTCATAAAGCGAAAATATGCCAAATTCATTGAAGCCGCAAAGCCCCACCGACCGTTCAAAAATTGCCGTTTTATAAAATAGTATCGGCAAAATTGGCGTGGAAATTCCGTGAACAGACGAAAATACGAATACTTCTTACCTTCTTCAAGTGCGGTAATAAGCACTTGATCGGTAAAGCGGTTAAGCTTGATGATATTGTGCGAAAGTGTTAAATAAGAATAGTGATGAACCAAGCCTTTAAGTTGTCCGACCGGTGTTTTTTGCGTTAGGGCAATTCGGTCTTTGGTCTGTAAATGAGGTGGCATAGTTGCATAGTCGCGATGATATAGCCTTTCCAAATTATACATTTTAGTGAACGGACGCGGTGCTTTAAACCCCGGATACATATCACCGATTCGCAGCTTATAAACCTTATATTTAGGCTGCTTTTTTACTTCCATAATTTCTTTAATCAAGTCATCTGAAAGCACTTCATCGGCGTCAATCATCAACAGCCATTCGTTAGCACACTGATTTTGCGCAAAATTTTTCTGATTCGCATAGCTCACCCATTCGTGAAAAATTACTTTTGCACCATATTCTTGAGCAATTTTGACGGTGTTATCGGTGCTGCCGCTATCCACCACCACAATTTCATCAGCTACCTGCTGAAGCGCCGCCAAAGTCTTGGCCAGCCTCTTTTCCTCATTAAGTGTGATAATGTATGCCGATAATTTAATCATAGTCCACCATTGTGTTTATTTAATCAGTCCGAATTTCTTTTTGCCTTGGGCAATTTTGACGGCGCCGTCCACAACATCTGCTGAAGTAATCACATAGTTTTCATCGCTGACCGGTTTGCCGTTGATTTTTAAGCCGGCTTGTTTAATCAAACGCCGTGCTTCTCCTTTACTGGCAACAAAGCCGATTTGCAAAAACGCATCTAACACGCCAATTCCGGCGTTCAAATCAGCATTCAATGTCGGCAAATCATCACCGGACGCACCTTGCTCGAAAGTTTTAACGGCTGTATCTTGAGCCGCCTCGGCTTGGGCTAAACCGCGACAAATTTTGGTGGCCTCAAATGCCAAAATTTTCTTGGCTTCGTTAATTTCTTTATCTTGCAGTTGTTCCAAACGACGAACTTCGTCCATCGGCAAATCGGTATAAATGCGCAAACATTTCCCAACTTCGGCATCGCCAATATTGCGAAAATATTGATAATAGTCGTATGAAGGTAATTTTTCGTCGTTAATCCACACGGCGTTGCCCTCTGATTTCCCCATTTTTTTGCCGTTGGAATCGGTAATAATCGGGCTGGTAAAACCGAACAATTCAGTATTATAGCGCCGACGCCCCAGCTCTGTTCCGGAGGTGATATTTCCCCATTGGTCGGCACCGGCAATTTGAGCACGGCAGTTATATTTTTTGAGCAACACGCAAAAATCATATCCTTGCAACAACATATAGTTAAATTCCAAAAATGACATCGGTTGTTCGCGTTCCAAACGGCTCTTAACGCTGTCCATGGTGAGCATTCTGTTCACAGAATAGCAAGTTCCGATATCGCGCAAAAATGCTAAATAGTTAATATCTTTGAACCAATCCCAATTATCAACCATCAAAGCATCTGTAGCTCCAGTGCCGAAACGCAAGAATTTAGAAAACGATTTTTTCAAGCCCTCGATATTATGAGCAAGTGTTTGTTCATCTAAAAACGGGCGCAATTTATCTTTGCCGGACGGATCACCGATTCGCGCTGTTGCACCGCCTACCAACGTCAGCGGTTTATGCCCGCATTTTTGGAACCAACGGAGCATCATCAACGGCACAATATGTCCTACATGCAAGCTGTCACCGGTAGGGTCAGAACCCAAGTAGCCGACCGCCGGCTTGCCTTTGCTTTCACATTCATACAAATAGTCATCAAAGCCCTCAATATTAGTGCATTGATTGTAAAAACCGCGTTCAACCATAATGTTGAGAAATTCTGATTTAAATTGTGTCATTGTTAGCTCTTATATTCTTGTTGTTTATACCAAATTTTAACGTATATTAACATATAATTTCCCCATTGCAACAGGATATTGAAGTTAATGATTATAAAAAACATAAATGCTTTGGGTGTCTATGGCGGTGCGTCGCTCAATTCGGTAGAATTGGCTTTGATAAACACTGATGGTGTTGATTTGCATCATGTTATCAAAACGGCGGTGGTGCCATATACCGAAACGTTGGCGCAAGATATTCGTTCGGTTATCAATAAACGTTTGTTGGATTACAAAGAACTTGAAACCAGCATCGAAGTTCAACGGCTGAAAGATAAGGTCAGCACATTTTATGCCGAAATTATTCCGCCTTTTGTGGCTGAAAATGCGGTTGATGTGGTTGGTGTTGACAGCTTGACTATCGGTTGCGATGCCCAAAATCATTGCTCATATCAGATTGAGAGCGGGCGACAAATTTGCGATTTATTAGGCTATAAAACAATTACCCACTTTCATAAGGCCGATTTGCTTTCGGGCGGACAAGCCTCGCCGTTGTTGGCCGCGTTTTTCAACGCCATTGGGCAAAAAATTGAAAAACCGGTGTTGTTTATAGACGTCGGCACCATCAGTAGTTTGATGTATTTGGGCACAACCGGAGAGCTGATTGCTTTTGACTGCGCTCCCGGTGTGGCAATGCTTGAAGATTGGACTTTTAAACATGCCAATATGCAAACCGACTATAATGGCAAATTGGCGGCAACGGGCAAGGTAAATAAACAGGTTTTGGAAGCTTTGCTTAAGCATAAGTTTTTACGACAAATGCCACCAAAGTCATTAGACATTATGAGCTTCAGCGAAAAGAAGGAACATTTGGAAGGACTCTCATTAGAAGATGGTGCGGCAACGGTAACCGCGTTTATTGCCGAAGCTGTTTTTCAGGCGGCGCTCGATTTTTTACCAAAAATTCCCGGTGAAATTTATTTGACCGGTGCCGGTGTTAAAAATCCGACCTTGCGCCGTTTTTTGAAACAAAATTTTGCCCCGCGTGATATTAAAACTTTGGCGAATTTACTAACCGTTGGTGCGGCTTCAACCGCGTTTAATGCCGTTCGCCGACTTTATTCGCTGCCAATAACCTTTCCGACCACAACCGGTGTTTGTGAGCCAATGACCGGAGGAGAAATCTATGAAAAAAACTAAGGAAATGACCGTTAGCATCAGCGATTTATGCAAAAACTACGGCACCATTAATGCTTCATCACACATCAGCCTGAATGCTTATCGGGGCGAAATTATTGCTCTTTTGGGACCAAACGGTGCCGGTAAATCAACCTTAATGAATATGGTGGCCGGTTTTTTGGCGCCAAGTTCGGGCAAAATAGAAGTGATGGGAAAAGATATTGCCTTGTTTCCGATTGAGGCCAAACAGAATATCGGTTTTCTACCGGAAGGTTCGCCCTTATATCCGGATTTGAGTGTTAAAATGTTCCTTAATTATATGGCAGAACTTCGCGGTGAAAGCAAAAAGGCTGTGCAAAATGTGGCCGCTATTGCCAATATTAAAGAAGTGATGGAACAAAAAATAGAAACGCTGTCCAAAGGCTATTTACGCCGTGTTGGTTTTGCACAAAGCCTTTTGGGTAATCCGCCGATTTTGTTGCTTGATGAACCAACCGACGGTTTAGACCCTAATCAAAAGGACTATATGCGCCGACTGATTAAACAAATGTCTGAAGATAAAACCATTATGATTTCAACCCATTTGTTGGAAGAGGCAGAAACTTTGGCTACGCGTATTGTGCTTTTGGATAAGGGAAGCATAAAAGCAGACGGAAACTTAAAACAAATATTGCAAAAGGCAAACGCTACCGATTTGGCAAGCGCTTTTCGCCAATTAACGGCAAAGGAGGCATAAATGCAAAAACTTTGGATTGTGACCAAAAACGAGCTGATGCGCTATTTTGTTTCGCCTTTAGCCTATGTTTATTTGCTGTGTTTTCTGATTTTGAACGCTTCGTTTGCCATATATTTCGGTGATTTTTTTAACCGTGGCGAGGCTGATTTGTTACCAATGTTTGCTTTTCAACCGTGGCTTTATTTATTGTTTATTCCAGGAATATCCATGCGCTTATGGGCAGAAGAATTTCGCCACAAGACCGTGGTGCAAATTGTTACTCAGCCGGTTTCAATCCGCACTCTGGTTTTGGGTAAATTTTTAGCTTCGTGGCTATTTTGCGCTCTAGCGCTTGTCGGCACATTTCCGTTTTGGCTGACTGTTAATATTTTAGGCGCACCGGATAACGGGGTAATTGCTATGGGATATGTGGCAAGCTTTGCGCTTGCAGGGTGTATGCTTGCCATTTCGCAAACCATGTCGGCATTAACCAAAAATCAGGTGATTGCTTTAGTGCTGGCTGTTATTGCCAATTTGTTTTTCTTTTGGAGCGGTGTGGAATATATCTTGTCTTTTTTCCGTCTGTTTTTACCGGATAGCGCCATTGATGTTATTGCTTCATTTAGTTTTATCAGCCACTTTGACACCTTAACACGCGGTCTTTTGGAACTGCGTGATGTGCTGTTTTTTGCCTCTGTTTTGGTGTTTTTCAACTTTACAACTGTTTTAATTGTCAATTTTAAAACCGCCGGCACTTCCGGTTGGCTCAAAGCAACCGGACAACGCTACTATTTGGTAGCATGGCTGTTTTTGCTTATCGGCTTTTTTGGTTTTAACATCTTGGCAAATAATACGGCACGCCAAATTCAATATGATGCCACAGAGGAAAAAATATTCACTTTAACTGACGGAACCAAAGATGTTTTGCGTCAATTACCGGAGCCTGTGGTGGCTAAGCTCTATTTCTCGCCAATTTTGGAACAGCGCAATCCGGATTTGCGTATAATGTTTGATAATGTACGTATTTTGCTTCAAAAATATAAAGCGGCGTCTGGTGGCAAGTTTGACTATAAAGTTTATTACCCAAAGTTTTTAAGCACGGAAGAAGATATTGCTTTAGCCGATGGTGTTCAGGCTGTTCCGCTGATAGATTTGAACCAAAATGCCCTGTTTGGCTTAACCCTTGAAGATACCTTGCAAAACAAAGCGGTTATTCCGTTTTTCACCCAAGCCGAACAAGGTGCTTTGGAACAGCAAATTACGGCTAAATTATATCAGATGTTTCATCAAAAGAAAACAGTTGGTATTGTTGCCGGTGTGCCGCTTTTCGGTTCTTCCGAAGGCGATGGAACGTATATTCGCGACCCATGGGAAATTATCAAAACATTGAAGCAAAGTTATGATGTTTTGCACCTGACCAAGCCGGAAGATTTTGAGCAAAAATTTGATGCTTTGATTTTGTTCGCACCAAAAAATTTGAGCGCCGAAATTGTGGAACAAATCAAAAAATATTCTCGTGCCGGCGGCAGTTTTTTGCTCATTTTGGATCCGGTTAACGAAACATCTCGCCTCTATTCTTATGAAAATGCCACGATTGAAAGCACTTCTCTGGGAGAATTGGCCGATTTTTGGGGAATTAAGTTTTATGAAAATTATGTTGTTGCTGATTTACAAAATTCCATTACCGTTGATGCCACAATCAACTACAATACCAATCCGGTATTTACCCAAGATGTTATACAGTTCAAAGTACCGAAAGAAAATATGAATCCAAAACACCCGATAACGCGTCATTTGCACGAGTTGATGTTAGCTTCCGCTTCGGTTATTATGCCAGATATCGCACGCTTTGAGGCCGGTAAAATTAAGTTCACGCCACTGTTGAAAGCCGGTGATGTTTCGGCAATAATTACCTCGGAAGTGGTTACCGAGGGGCTTAATCCGCAAGATGTCTTGCGTTATTTTGAAGCCGACGACAATCAAAAAATTTTGGCAGCCGAAGTGGCCGGTCGAGAAGCCGATAATCCGTTTCAAATGATTGTGGTGACCGATTCAGACTTTTTATACGATTCGTTTTGGGCTGATAAACAACATTTTTTGGAAAAAGAATATACTTATAACAGTTTTGATAATGCCAATTTTTTTCTTAATGCGATAGACTATTTAACGCTTGACCAGACCATGCTTAAATTACGCGGTAAAAAAATGACTTCCCGCCGTTTTAAGGATATTGAAAATTTGCGCAGGCAAAATTCGTTTGACTTCAAACAGCGCGAAAATGCCATTTTTGATGAAATCAACACTGCAAAAAAAGCGTTGCAGGAAGTTTGGAACAAAAAAGATTTTGAAGAACGCGAGTCATTTACCGCAGATGAATTGGCGGCTATTTCCGGTGTGCGGCAAAAGCTGAATGACTTGCGCCAACAGTTAAGTGATTTACGTTACGCTGCATATAATGACATTCGTCAAATTGCCGATAAGGTGGCTGTTTTCAATATTGCCATGGTGCCTGCTGTTATTGTTCTTGGGTTGCTTTTACATCTTGCATGGCGCCGTCGTCGACAGAAAAAAATAACGTTACCATCTGCCGGTTTTGACCGTCGCTTGTTTAAACTTGGTTTGCTTTGCGTTATGCTTTTGGTACTTGGTATGGGGTCGGTATATTGGCAAAATCGCAGTGATATTGATACTTATGAAAATAAGCCGGTTTTTCCGAAAATAGGTGCGGAACTGAACAATATCGATCAAGTTGTCTTAAAAACCAACAAGCAAACCCTAACCTTTACGCTGAATAAAGACGGCGACCATATATGGCACTTATCCGAAATGGCTGATTTGCCTGTATATCAAGAACGTATCCGTCGCCTTTTAACCACCATTGCCAACGCCACATATTTTGCGCGCAAATCTAACAAAGCCCAAAATTTGGCCATGTTTAATTTAGCACCGATTGAAGATGAAAATTCAAATGTGACGGAAGTTGTTTTACAAACCGACAAAAAAGAAGTTGCACGTTTTTATTTGGGCGATATCAATGTTGATGTGGGGCGAGGTGCCACGGCAGCATACATCCGTTTTGCCGACCAGTTCCAAGTGTGGGAAATCAGGGCTGATTTTGTGGATATGAATACAGACTGGCACAACTGGACTTATGCACATTTATGGGATTTGCGTTTTGGTCGTTTGGCGGCTTCGTATAGCGATGAACATGAAGACCAACGCAAAATGATTATCTTAAAAGAACTGCTCAACACACCGATTTTGTCCGTATCGGATATGCCAAACGGCAAGCCGGAACTGGTTATTCCGCTGGCTATTGAAGACGGTAATCGGGTGACTATATCTTTTTATAAAAGTGCCGAAAATAGAGCGTATGCGGTTTTTGATTTTGATAAAAACAACCAAAACCAACACTTAAAACTCTTTGCCCAATATTTGAAAGACAAAGCCGTAGAAATTGAGCCGGCAAAATTGGAGAAAATTCGTGATATTATCAAACTCTGAAATTGTTTTGAAAAAACTGGCAGCCATCGCCAGTGTTGCAACGGCATTGGTGCTGTGTATTATTAAGGCTGCAGCGGTGATATATACCGGTTCGCTTTCTGTTTTGAGTTCAATGATAGACAGCTGCGCCGATGTTCTTTCATCTATGATAACTTTTGTGGCGGTGCGCTTTTCCGACAAACCGCTGACCGAACACCATCGATACGGATACGGCAAGGCCGAAGCGGTGAGTGCACTGGTGCAAGCGGCGTTTATTGCCGGTTCAGCCGGATTTATCTTTTATGATGGCGTTGGTCGTTTTATTCATCCTGTGGTGGTTCAACAAACTTCGGTGGGCTTGGTTGTTATGTTTGTCAGCCTTTTTCTCACTTTTGGTCTGATAGCATTTCAAAAATTTGTAGTGACAAAAACTAAATCAAAAGCCATAGAGGCTGATAGTGCGCATTATGTTGTAGATGTTTTGAGTAATTTTTCGGTTATATTGTCGTTGTTTGTGGTCAGATATTTGCATTGGCAGTGGTTTGATGCTTTAACGGCGCTGATGATATCGGTATATTTGATTATCAATGCCGGCAAATTGGCGTACGAGGCTTTGTCTGAAATTACCGACGCCGAAGTCGACGACAAAATTAAATTACATATTATAGAGCTTGTCTGCTCGGTTGACGGGGTGAGAGGGTATCATGATTTCAGAAGTCGTATTTCAGGTGCGCGAATGTTTATTGAAATTCATTTGGAACTTGACGGTAATTCGACTTTGTATGAAACTCATGCCATTGCCGATAAAGCCGAAGAAAAAATTATGACGGCATACCCACATGCGCAAGTCATCATTCATCAGGATCCGTATGGCATTAAAGAAAACAGACTGGACCACCAAATCAGCGGTCAGTGCGGTATATAAAAGCTATAATTTGCATATAAATTTACCGTCACTCTAAATTTTTTTTACTTTAATCAAATGAAGTGTTGGGACATTTAGATATCAAATGTTGTTTTTGCTTGCCAAAAACAAAAAACAATGATAAAATTTAGGTAATTAAAATAAGGTTTATGGTTGATTATTTAGAGCTTTTATGGGGTCTACGGTGGTGGATTCTTATCCCCGCCGTAGGCATCGTGGGCATCAAGGAGCAAGGTTTTAAAAACGGCTCTGCGTGGTTTGTGCTGGGGCTTATTGCCATGGCAGTATCCGCGTATATATGCCCACTTATTGGGGAGATTTTTTGCGCTCTGTTTATTACAGATGGCAAACTCTCCAAAGTTTTGAAGACCACACTTTATGCCCTCGTTGGCATAATGATTGTGGTCGGAATTAATAAAATAAGTTTTTTTGTTTTTATGGTGGTGATGGCAATCGTAGGATGCTACGTCATACATAAGATTTATAGAAATTTTTATCCTAAGCGGATAATAGCAATGCCAAAAATAAAAACAAAAAAATTTAAACTTTAAAGCACCTTGGCGACAGTTTGTGTATTTGCTGTTCAAACTTTTCGCCAAGGTGTTTTTTTATGGCTTATTTTAGTGAGCCTGACCTAAAAAACATAAAAAATATAAAGAAAATTGTTGCATTTACAAAACAGAGTCTGTATAACTTCATCAAAGATTAACTTTTTTACAAAGGTATAAAAATGGCTAGAGTTACTGTTGAAGATTGTATTGATAAAATTCCGAATCGTTATGATTTGGTGCTGATTGCGGCTCAACGTGCACGTGATATTTCTTCCGGCGCACCGCTTTGCGTTGATAGAGATAACGACAAAAATTCTGTTGTGGCCTTGCGCGAAATTGCCGAAAATCGCGTCAGCATTGAAAATTTGCAAAAGTCGTTGGTGATGGGCTTGCAAAAATATGTTGAAACCGAAGAAACTGACGATGAAGAAGTGGAAATTCGTTCCGCTCAGGCAGAATTGGCTGATTTAGATGAAACATTCTCCAGCGATATGATTAGTGATGAGGATTTAGCCGGAACAATGCAAATTCGCGGTAATGATGAAGATGACGCATTAGATTTAGATGCTGATGGCGAATTTGGCTTAGATGATGAAGCCGACTTGGGTGATGATGATTTTGACGCTGATGATGATTTAGACTGATTTGCAGTGCAAAATTAACCTTTATTAAAGCAAAACATGATATCTTCGCAATATATGTTTTGCTTTTTTTTATGAAGTGCAGAGGTAGAAAATGTTACGGCAATATGAACTGGTGGATTTAGTAAAGTCTTATGACCCATATGCTGACGAAGATGCGCTTAATCGGGCTTATGTGTTTGCTTTAAAAAAACACGGTTCTCAGTTACGCACTTCGGGTGACCCGTATTATTCGCACCCTATTGAAGTGGCCGGTATTTTGACTAAATACAAACTCGACTGCGCTTCAATTATTGCCGCTCTATTGCATGACACAGTAGAAGATACCGATACCACCTTGGAAGAAATTCGTGATTTGTTCGGCGAACAAGTGGCGCAGTTGGTAGACGGTTTGACTAAATTAGCCATGATTGAGCATAAATCCGGCTCCAGTAAGCAAGCCGAAAATTTTCGTAAGCTTTTACTGGCCATGTCGGAGGATATTCGAGTGTTGCTAATTAAATTGGCCGACCGGCTGCATAATATGCGCACGTTGCATTTTTGTCCGGTTGAAAAACGTGCCCGAATTGCGCGTGAAACACTTGATATTTACGCCCCGTTGGCTGAACGTATCGGTATGGAAGAAGTTAAGTCGGAAATGGATGAAATTGCCTTTGCCGAACTTTATAAGGAAGCGCACGATTCAATTGTGGCGCGTTTAAACTTTTTACGCGAACAAGGCAACAATGTGGTGCCGAAAATTATTGCCCAACTTGAAAAAGATATGAAAGATAACGGCATTAAATGCACCATCAGCGGCCGCGAAAAAACACCATATTCCATTTGGCGCAAAATGCAGCTTAAAAACGCCTCATTCGAACAACTTTCCGACATTATGGCTTTTCGAATTTGCGTGGATACGGTGGCCGATTGTTACCAAGCACTTGGCATTATTCATAGTAAATATCACATGGTACCGCGACGCTTTAAGGACTATATTTCCACCCCTAAGCCGAATGGTTATCAGTCGTTACATACGGGGGTTATCGGCCCGCTCGATGTGCGAATTGAAGTGCAAATTCGTACCTACGAAATGCACGAAGTGAACGAAAAAGGTGTGGCGGCACACTGGGCATATAAGCAAGGTCAGCGCACCGAAGGTAAAAATTTTCGCTGGATTCGCGAGCTGTTGGAAATTTTGGATCAAGCGCAAAATCCAGACGAATTTTTGGAAAACACTAAATTGGAAATGTATAATGACCAAGTGTTTTGCTTTACGCCAAAAGGCGACTTAATTGGTTTGCCAATGGGTTCGACACCGGTTGATTTTGCTTATGCCATACACTCGAATGTGGGCGATACTTGTGTTGGCGCACGCATCAACGGCGAAATTAAGCCTCTGCGCACCATTCTGCAAAATGGTGACCAAGTGGAAGTGCTGACTGCTAAAAATCAGCATCCGTCGCTGGAGTGGGACCGTTTTGTGGTCACGGGTAAAGCTAAAGCCGCCATCAGACGCTACGTGCGCATTAATAAGCGCGAGCAATTTATTACGCTTGGCAAAGAAATTTTGGAAAAAATGTTTAAATCGGAAGACCAGAGTTTTTCAGAAAAAGAATTGGTAGGGGTAATTGGCAATTTTGAAGCCGAAACAATTGATGATATATACGCTAAAGTGGGCGAGGGCTTAATTACCGGTTGGGATGTTTTACGCGCTGTGCATCCGGCATATAAGCAGCAAACCAAGCTTGAAAAAATGGTCAATTCCATTAAATTACCGGTATTCAAAAAAGAAAGCAAAAAAGATGCGCTTAAAATTAAAGGGCTGATAGATGGTATGGCGGTACATTTTGCCGGTTGTTGCCACCCGCTACCGGGCGACCGCATTGTGGGGATTGTGACGACCGGAAAAGGCGTGACCGTGCACACGGTCGATTGCCCTGCACTCAAAAATTATGAAACCGAACCGGAGCGCTGGTTGGATATTGATTGGGGCGAAGATGCCGAACACGAAAAACACGTAGCGCGCCTGAAATTGATGCTCAGTAACGAACCTGGAGCATTAGCCGATGTGGCAAATATTGTTGCCAAGGCGGAGGCTAACATTATGAATTTGAATATCACCTATCGCACCATGAGCTACTACGAAATTTTGTTGGATATTGAAGTTAAAAACGTGGAACAGCTCAATGCACTGATTTTATCCCTGAAGTCTTCAAAGCTTATCAGTTATGTGGCGCGTGCAACCAGATAGAGGAGAACAAAAATGATTATCGGGCTTGGAACAGATGTGGTGAACATTCAAAGAATAGAAAAATCGACCGATTTTTTAGAGCATTTCAAGCACAAAATTTTAGGCGCTGAAGAATTGCATGAAGTGACTCATAAGTCTTTGCATAGTGATAAAGAGCTGGCTTGTTTACTTGGAAAATATTATGCCGGAAAGGAGGCTTTTGCTAAAGCGCTCGGAACCGGTTTTATTGAAGGAATTTTTTTGAAAGATATTCAAATTTTGCACAATGCTTTAGGCAAACCAATTCTAAAAATAAGCGGTGCAGCTGCTGAACATTTGCACAACTTAGGTTCTGAGCCGAATTTATATATTTCACTTTCAGATGATTATCCTTATGCAACGGCAACAGTGATTATTGAAGAATAAAAATATTTGCCAATGCCTTGACTTAAAAATAACTTGCATTTTAGAAAATTGCGTTTAGTATTATTTCTGTCGGCAGGTGTTCTGCTGATGGAGTATCAAAGCTCCTTAAGAGAAAAATCCTCCCTTTAGGGGAGCTGATGAATATATTGAATAAATCAGACTGTTCTCTTACAGCTTTGAACTCCCCTGCCTTATTTTGAGGCAGTTTTTTGTTTAACTTATACAAAAAATTTTAGGGAGTTAAAAACCATGGGAAAATACAAATATTTTATGGATAAACAAGGACGATTAGAAGTGGGGTATGCCTTGTGGCGATTGCGGCAAGAAAAAGGGCTGACACTTAATCAAGCCTCTATTCAAATGAACATACCGCCCCGAATTATCGACAGCCACGAACTGGGACGGATTCAA
>OMQE01000131.1 GCA_900313155.1 uncultured Rhodospirillaceae bacterium
GATGACAAGGAAAAAAGTTATACCTAAATGGAGCAACAGTGGGGTAAAGTATCCAGTGATGCTTTGTACCACACCGTCTTTCAGACGAATTGCTTCTCCTTTTATAGGCTTTAGATGTTGTGTGAATTACAAAAAGGCGGTTAAATCCACCGCCTTTGCCTTGTTGTTATAATTACCAGTTAACATCAGCAGACACTTCGTAGATATACCCCGGCTGGAAATTAAACGAGTGACAAGACCACCTTTGCCCTAACTCTTCTGTCTGTTCACATCCTGATGGCGGCGTATCACCGAAGCAAAGCCCTGATATCGGAGAAAAACCATACACCGGACTACCATCTGCTCCGATGGTATAAACGGTAATTCTAGTACTTCTGATACCCCAATATTGTGCACAAGTACCATCAGATTTAGCCACACATAAACTATATGTTCCAGCCGCAACCTCTTTTTTGCTATCGCTCAGCTCGGAAAGCTCATAGCCGTTAACGTCTGTGGCGTATCCCATATTTTTTCCCTTGGTCAAAAAAGCCCACCAACTAACATTATTACTTGAACCACTTCCAGGACAGGTCATGTTATATTTAGAGCGTGTCTGATTTCGAGCATATTGAATGAAGAAAGTATTACGTGTGTAACAAGAGCCCTTTTCAATGCATGTTCCTGCTTTACCATTTTCACAATCTGCCTGCGAACTGTAATAGCCGGCAGCTTCACAAGTTTTATAACATCTGCCATGTGCTGAATCTGACATACACGTTTTGTTGCTATTATTTTGCTTACATTCATCAAACGTTGCATAATACTCAGAACCATATATTGAGCAGTCCTTAGAACATTCACCCCACACCGCACCGGCAGGTTGATAGTAATTTCTGCCATCATAATGAGCTGTATATTGACTACTTCTGCAACCATTCTCAATAAACGATACAGCACCACCGGTACTGCATTCATTTTTCGGTGTTCCTCCGCATATCTTACTATAATGTTCCCGACCATCTGCATCTATACACTTCTCGGCATCATCAGCGATTCTGTTGTAAATTTCTTCATCAAAAGTCCCTTCAAAGTGATCTGTATGAGCTGCATAGACGCTATCTACAGTTTTAAGATAACCAAATATCGTATTATTAGTCCAATCTGTTAACCCCATAGCAGAGGCATCTAAAGATCTTATTCTCACATAAGGATAATTTGTTGGATTACATAATTCATCTTCTTTATCTCCTTTATCTCCTTTTATCCAACAATTATTACTGTTTTGTTTGCAATTATATCCGCTGTATTTTGCCTTACAAGTTGCTTCGCTGGCAAATTCGGAAGTTTCATCACAGATATATTTATCTTTTTCCCAACAAACACTATCACTTGTTTTTTTGCAAGAATATGACGGATTGGCATTTTTGCAAGTCGCTTCATCAACATATTCGTTAGTACCACAATTTTTCTCGGTTGTGTAACACTTTCCTGAAACAACACATTTTTTACGGTTTTCATTTTTGATGGCTTTATCACAATCTTCTTTAGTGTCATACATGCCATTGTTGGTACAATTCTTAACTTCGGTACATTTACCGCTTTCATATTTGTAGCCACTGGCACATTTATAGAGTTTCGGCTTATCGCACCCCGGATCACAAATACCATACGTGTCACCACCAGATGCTGGTTTTGTTGTTAGGTCGTACCCCGAACATTCTTTTGGGGTGCAAGCGTTACATTGATAACATTGTGTGTTGCAAATTTTATTTTTTTTCTCATAACCATATTGGCAAGTACTGTAAGCAGATGTCCATCCATGGTTACTGCAGGTATCGGTGCAGTCTTTACAAGCATAACAAGTCTTTCTGCAATTATCAAATTTAATATCGTAATCGTAACTGCAAGCGCCGGCAGAATCTTTCCAACCATGTGCACTGCAGGTATCTGTACAATTATCCGGAGTTCCGCCACCACCGGTGCCTGCGTTGGCATCTGCGCATTCCATTGACGGTAAGAAACATATATCAGCACAAGTCCGATATGTTATAAACATTACTGCACAAAAGCAAAACAATGCAGAAAAATTTTTCTTTAACTTGAACATTGCTTTATTCTCCTAAAATAACAAACAATCCCGCAAGTTTAGTATATCAAAGTTTGTGAAAAACGTCAAGACAAAACAAGACATCGGAAAAATCATTTTTTTCTAGGACACAACTATAAAAAACATAGTCTTTTTAATGTATGAATTTTGTTAAGCAAAAGCTATTTGCAGTGAGCGGTCAGAACCTTCAGGACTTTGACCAGTTCTTCCTTCATATTTTTACGTTCAACGACCATATCGACCATTCCATGTTCCAATAAATATTCCGCACGTTGGAAACCTTCCGGCAATTTTTCATGAATGGTTTGCTCAATCACGCGCTGACCGGCAAAACCGATCAGGCAACCTTTTTCGGCAATGTTCACATCACCCAGCATGGCAAACGAGGCAGAAACACCTCCTGTAGTCGGGTCAGTCAAAATAGAGATAAACGGCACGCCGGCTTCTTTTAGCATATTCACGGCTGCGGTTGTGCGAGCCATTTGCATGAGCGAAAACATACCCTCTTGCATACGCGCACCACCTGAAGATGCAACCGTAATCAGGGGCTGGCGAGATTCAAGCGCTAATTTAGCAGCGGTTACAATACCTTCACCGACGGCAATTCCCATTGAACCGCCCATAAACGAAAAATCCAGCGCCGCAACAACACTCTTTATGCCGCCGATTTTCCCCCGCGCAACTTGAATGGCATCATTGCATCCGGTTTTTTTTCGGTTGCTTTTTAATCGGTCGGTGTACTTTTGCAAATCCTTAAATTTCAGAGGGTCATCAGCGACTTGCGGTAAGTCAATCAAACGATATTCGGCATCATCAAACAGCAGACGAAAACGTTTTTCAACATACAGGCGCAAGTGATGTCCGCAAGCGGTGCACACATAAAAAGACTCTTTGAGCTCTTTAGAAAAGAGCATTTGGTCACAATTAGGACACTTAACCCATAAGTTATCAGCAATTTCCTTTGGTGTTGTCTTTTTTATTTTTGGACGAACAATTTCTGTTAGCCAGTTCATTTTTTTGATTCTCCTAAGCCTTTTTTGAGGCGGCAAATTTTTGCTTTATACGCGCCAGAATTCCTTTATTTTGTGTATTGTCGGAAGCAGTTTCGGCAGCCTTGGCCTGTTCTTGCAAAGCGGAAACATTTTGCTTCAAACCGCTAACGGTTTTATTAAGCTCACTTTGTTCTTTTTCTAAAGCGCGATTGGCTTTCTTTTGTTGACGAAGCGCCTTTCTGGTAGGAGCATATGCAAACCAAGCCCCAATCCGACCGCATATGTAGCCATATAGCAGAAAGACAAACAAAACCAATTTCGTGTTCCAACTGATTGTAGCTTTTTCTTGCGGCCACAGTAAAAAAGAAATACCGTCAGCCGATTCGGCTCCATAAATTGCCCAAGCGGCAACAACAAACAACGGAATAGCTAAAAAATATTGCAACAGCTTCATTTTTATTTCTCCCTCTTCTTTACGGCTCAGATAAACAGAGCAAACAGATTAGGCGTTAAGCATTTGATGCAGTTCTTTACCTGTTTTGAAGTGAACAATTTTCTTTTCCGGCACATCAACGCGTTTCTTATTTTTCGGGTTAATGGCAACACGCGGTTTTCTGGAACGCACGGAAAAAGCACCGAAACCGCGAATTTCAATACGGTCTCCTTCAGCCAAAGCCTGAGTAAAACGGGCAAAAACCACGTTGACGATTTTATCGATATCCTTAATTGTCAAGTTAGGCATTTTTGCCGCAATTCTTTCCACTAATTCAGATCTAGTCATTTTAATCCCCAATAAAATAAAGTTAATATTTGTCACATTATTACACTGTTCTTTTTCGGATATCCATATAAATTTTAAGCTTTTACACAAACATCAGGCGCTCTCAAATACAGCGGTTTCGGAAAATTCAGTTTTTTGTTTTGCCATTTGCCAATGGCACAAGCCGCCACATCTGCTATCGACACGGTTTTATCCATACGAATGGCGTGCAAAACCAAGCCGCTCGGCTTGTCTAAAAAACGTTCAACCCCGTTACCGATTAAAGTGACAGTTTTACCTTTTAACATAGTGATAATTTCGTCATACGGCAAGGCGGCCGGTTCGCATAATTTTTCCATTTTGCCGTTAAAGAGTTGAAAATAAAAATCATCACGCTTTGTTTCAATAATGATTGCATTATAAGCGGCAAGTTCAAAGGCATCAAGCGAATGTGCATAGGCTTCAAATGCCGAAACACCGGTGATAGCCATGTTCGGACGAGCCAAACTGAAGGCGCGCGCCGTCGCAATAGATGAACGAACACCGGTAAAAGATCCCGGACCGATACAAACTGCCAATAAACCGATATTATCAAAACTCAAATGAGCATTTTTCAGCAAGTTTTCAATTTGCGGTAACAGAACTTCAGCCTGACCGAAATCCATCTCTTGAGCAAATTTTCCAATAACTTTAGTGCCGTCTAAAAGCGCAATTGAACAAAAATTAGCGGTGGTATCAAAAGCAAGCGTGAACATTTATCTTCCTTAAAAAATTTTTTATTATTGCAAAAAATAAATTGCTAATTGCTGTTTATATAATATAAAATAGCTTCAAGCGCAAACATTTTTTTAGAGTTAGGCGAATGGATATTGATTTATTAAACATCTTGTTTATTGGCGGACTGATTTCTATTTTCGGTTTGATTGCCATGATGGCGGCATTGCAACTGAAAATATATAAGTATAAAAAAAGAATTTATTTTATCCGCCGTGACAGAGAGCGTTGCAACGAGCTTTTGTTCACGGCCAAAGACGGATTTTTCTGTTTTGTGGCACCGGACCAAAAGGTTAAAGACCCGCAAAAAGGTATTAAAGAAAAGTGTTCGCGGCGGTTGGCGGTAATGCTCAATTTGAAGAACGGTACGGCATCTTCTTTTGCCGATGTTTGCGCCGTATTTTATAAAGATGATGCGATTCGTTTGAAAAAATATGCCAATTTGTTGCAACAAGACGGATTGGCTTTTGAAGATATTTTGGAAGTGAAAGGACAAAGTAGTTTTGTTTGTGTCTATGGTAATCGAGTGCAAGATGCTGAAAACAACTTGTATTGCGATGTGATATGGTTTCGTGATGTTTCAGCAGAAGTGGCACGGCTGAACGATTTGGAAACAGAAAAAAAAGCCGAACAGGAAAAGGTGAAACAACTTGAAAATATGGTTGATGGGCTCGATTCGCCATTATGGTTGCGAGATGAAAATCTGAATTTGCTGGTTGTGAATAAAAAGTACGTGGAATATGCCGGCAAAAGCAGCAAAGAAGAAGTATTGAATCAAAATATTGAAATCAACAATAATAAAGGTGAAGCGGTGGCGCGTGCTTTGGCGCAAACAGCCCAAAAAAACAAGAGAAAGCAGAAAAAATTGCTCAACATTGTGCAAAAAGGTGCTGTGCAAAATTATGAGTTGTACGAAAATCCGTATTTTATGGGTGATATGCTTGATAAAATAGGAACGGTCGGATACTTGGTCAACAATACTGAATTAGAAAATGCTAAAAGGGATTTTAAAGCAAATCAGAACAGTCACCTTGAAATTTTAGGCGTATTGGGAACGGCTTTTGCGATTTTTGATGAAAAAACAAATTTGTATTTTTATAACACCTCATTTAAAACACTTTGGGGCTTAGATAGTGACTTTTTAGAGAAAAACCCAAGCTATATGCAGTTTATTGAAACGATTCGCTTACATAAACTATTGCCGCCGGTGCCTGATTTTAAGGCATTTAAGGAAGATGAAATGAAGGTATTCGGCGGGTTGTGGAAAATAGAAGAAGATTTGTTGCATATTCCAGACGGTCGGACAATTCATCGCTTTCGTATGCCGCATCCGAACGGGGTGATTTTTGCTTATGATGATGTGTCGGATCGTTTGGCCACAATGCGCCGTCTGAATGATTTGATGTCTATTCAGAAAGATATTTTAGATAATTTGAGCGATTCGGTGCTCATTTTCGGGGCTAATCAGCATTTGAAATTCTACAACAAAGCATATCTTAAATTATGGACTTCAACGAGAGAAAAAATGGAAGATGAGCCAAAGTTGGAAACGGTTGTTGAGCAACAAAAATTGTTCTTTTCTAATATTGATGATTGGCAAAATTTTAAACAGGCGATATTGCAAAACATTATGTCGGGGCAACAATTTGAGTTGGTGCGTGATGATAAGGTGAAAATCAAAGTTTCGCCACGCATTTTTTATGATCGCTCAGTTATGGTAACATATACCATAATTTAGGCTTGTTTTTATGAAAAGGAGAGATTAAAAATATGGCAGAGGATATGCAAATGAGCGATTTTAACGATGAAGATGACGAAGGGGCGGTGAGCAAACCCGATTGGAAAAAGAAAAAAGTGGGTGATGACGAACGGTTGACATTGCGCATTGATGCCATAGAAGCCGACAGATGGCAGGCCAAACGCAATAAAATGCAAACGGAAGTTAAACGAACCAAAAACGGTAAAATCAGTAAAAAAGTGCGCCAACTTTATGATGATGACGAAAATGAAGATGACGATTTTGATGAAGTTGAGCACTCCTTTAGATTATTAAGAGAACAGCAACAAGGGGCTTCTAATGGCGATACTTCTCTTTTAGACGCATTGGCACCGAGCGAACGACGTATGATTGAACAACGCGCTACATTAGCTTCAATGCGTCAGGAAGAAAATGCCGGCCGTTTGAATGCCATTGAACAGGCTGATACATTGGCGCGTCGGGCAGGGTTGAATCGCTCCAGTATTGCCGACAATGCCAAGCAGATGCAAGAGGCAATTTATAATCCGCGTCGCATTCGTTTAAGCTCGCTCGAAGACACCATTGAAAAGCAAATGGGGATAAAAGGCGAAATTAAACCGCATGCCGAAGCAAAGGTGGCAGATGGCGTGAAACAAGTAAAGGCAACAACCGATAATCATAAAGCCAAAGATTTGAAAACAAAAGATGCCAAAGAAGTTCGCGACCGTGGTTTAACGCAAAACCAAACAGCAGAGCTTATTTTACGTAAATCAGGGCAAACGGCAAAATTGTCGGAAATTAAAAAGCAAAGTATATACAACACAACAGAACCTTTGGTGCAAAAAGCAGCCAAACAGACAAGCGAATTTGAAACTTCGGTGAATGGTAAAAACGCCGAGGAAAAGCAAAAAACACAAAAACCGCAGAGCGAGCAAGTCAAAAAATTGCTCAAAGATTCGTTGAAAGGCAAAAGTTCGGCACGCAGATAAAAAGAAAGCGGATAAGCAAAAACAAATATTGGACTTTTGCAAAAAAAAGAAGTATAACTAGTTCAACGATAATATCTTTTGGGGAAAAAGAATGGAAAACCAATATTATACTTTGATGGAAAAACAAGATTTTTTTCAGATTATTGAAAACAAATACGGTGAATTAGCTGTTTTTATTGATGCCCGCGACGGTGAACCGCAAGAGCCGGTGCTGGAATTTGACGGGAAGAAAACCGCATTACTGAAAAGAGATGCGCGCCGCTCGATTATTTTGGACGGTGTAGATGCGGAAACTTGTAATGTTTTGGCAGAATCCGAAGTAGTGATGATTGTGGAATTGCAAGGCGAAATTGTGCAGCGTGTGTATGCCGTGCCGGTTGAAAATGTGGAAGAAATTATTTTCAGTGGTCGCCGCACCCGAGCCGATGAATTGTTCCAAGCTAAAAGCAAGGAAGAATTGCTCAAGTCATTCGGTGCCGTCAAGGTTTGGACAAGCGGGTCAGAAAAATGATAGGTTTGGTTTTTGTGACACATGGCAATTTGGCGCTTGAGTTTGTGGCAGCCATGGAACATGTTGTGGGCAAACAGACACAGGTGGAGTGTGTTTGTATAGGTCCGGAAGATGATGTTGATGCACGTCGGCAAGAGATTTTAACCAAGGCTAAAAAAGTTGACAGCGGGGAGGGGGTTTTGCTCTTGACCGATATGTTTGGCGGAACACCGTCTAATTTAGCGATGTCGATTATCAGTCATGGCACCTATGACGTGATTGCCGGCGTTAATTTGCCAATGCTTATTAAGTTGGCGTCGGCGCGTAAGGATCAGCCGCTTGCAAAATGTGTGGATTTGGCACAAGAAGCCGGTAAAAAGCATATCAATGTGGCATCGCAGCTATTGAGCGGAACGGCAAAATGAGTGCGCACATAGAAACATGTTTGACAATTTGTAACCAAAAGGGACTGCATGCCAGAGCGGCGGCGGCATTTGTGAAGTGTTTGTCATGTATTGATGCCGAAGTGACGGTGGAAAAGGATGGACAGGTTGTTGACGGAAGTTCTATTTTGAGCTTGATGATGTTGGCCGCCTCAAAAGGTTCAACCATCAAAGTAACAGCAAGCGGAAATGAGGCAGATGAGGCCATTTCGGCGCTGACAAATTTAGTCAATTCACGTTTTGGGGAAGACGTGTAATGAAAAATAAAGCGCCGCGCAATAAGACGATTCTGCTGACCAAGTCTGAAGAAATTGCTTATGCCAAGCAGGCGTTGAAAATTTCGCCCCGAAAAAAAATAAATGATTTTAGTAACCGTGTGATTTGGCAGGATACTTTTTATGCTTTGCGATTTTTGCCCGATAGTTTTGTAGATTTGATGGTTGTTGATCCGCCATACAATTTGACTAAAAATTTCGGCGGACGGACATTTAAGCAAACAGATTTAAAATCGTACCAAAAATGGTTGGATAAATGGTTGTCGAAAGTTGTACGGGTTTTGAAGCCCAATGCCAGTGTGTATATTTGCGCCGATTGGCAAACATCAATAGCTATTCCGGCAGTGGCTTGCAAGTATTTGTCGTTGCGTAATCGGATTTCGTGGGAGCGCGAAAAAGGACGTGCGGCCGCTAATAATTGGAAAAATTGTTTGGAAGATATCTGGTTTTTTACCAAAAGTGATGATTATATATTCAATTTAGATGCGGTGAAAATGCAACGTCCGGTTTTAGCACCGTATCGCGACCAAAAGGGAAAGCCGAAAGATTGGTCTGAAACAAACGGAAAAAAGGTGCGTTTGACGGCACCTTCAAATATATGGACGGATATTACCATACCGTTTTGGTCTATGGCCGAAAATACCGAGCATCCGACGCAAAAGCCGGAAAAATTGATTGCAAAGTTGATTTTGGCTTCTAGTAATGAGGGAGATTTAGTGTTTGACCCGTTTTTAGGTTCGGGCACAACGGCCGTGACTGCAAAGAAACTCGGTCGCAAATATTTAGGGATTGAACGTGAACGTCGCTATGTGGCACTCAGCCTGAAAAGGCTTGAAATGGCCGAAAAAAATAAGCAGATTCAAGGATATGAACAAGGTGTGTTCAAAAGTCGCAACAGCGATGAAGATTAGCTTGCAATTATTGATGATTATGCTAAAATGCGCGACATGACTAAATTATAAAACCAAAATAATAGGAATTTTATTATGAAATTTGGAAAAAATTTTATCATATTGATTGTTGCCTTGATAATTACATCGGTTGTGTTGGGGTGGTCAGGTAAAACAACGTCGGGAAATGTGACGGATGTTGCCTATTCCGACTTTATGCGTAATGTTCAAGATAAGCGTGTGGTCAGTGTGACGATTGTCGGAAGCGAAATTAGAGGGCAAACCACTGACGGACAACAGTTTGCAACCTATGCGCCATATAGCCCGACAACAGTTGATACGTTGCTTGAAAATGGTGTTAAAGTAGATGCCAAGCCACAAGATATGGCCGGAGAATCGCTGTGGAGCTTGTTCCTCGGTTGGGGACCGATGTTGCTTTTAATTGGCGTTTGGGTATATTTTTTCAGACAGGCAAATTCCGGAAACAACAAGGCTTTGAGTTTTGGTAAATCTCGGGCACGCTTGGTTGAAAGTTCGAAAAAGGTGACGTTTGATGATGTTGCCGGTGCAGATGAATCTAAAGCAGAACTTGAGGAAGTGGTCGAGTTTTTAAAAGAACCGCAAAAGTTCAAGCGTTTAGGGGGACGTATTCCGAAGGGAGTGTTGTTGGTTGGCCCTCCGGGCACAGGTAAGACTTTGCTTGCTAAGGCGGTTGCCGGTGAGGCAAATGTGCCGTTTTTCTCAATTTCGGGTTCTGACTTTGTGGAAATGTTTGTTGGCGTTGGGGCGTCGCGTGTGCGTGATATGTTTGCGCAAGCCAAGAAAAATGCACCTTGTTTGGTGTTTGTTGATGAAATTGATGCCGTCGGGCGCCATCGCGGAGCCGGTTACGGCGGCGGGAATGATGAGCGCGAACAAACACTCAATCAGCTTTTGGTGGAAATGGATGGTTTTGAAGAAAACGAAAATGTGATTTTGATTGCCGCTACTAACCGTCCGGATGTGTTGGATCCGGCGCTGTTGCGTCCGGGGCGTTTTGATCGCCAAGTGCAGGTGACAAACCCTGATGTGCGCGGTCGAGAGGCAATTTTGCAAGTGCATACCCGTAAGGTGCCTTTGGCTCGAGATGTTGACTTGAGTGTTGTGGCGCGTGGGACGCCGGGATTTTCGGGGGCAGATTTGGCAAATTTGGTTAACGAAGCCGCTTTGCTTGCCGCCAGACAGAACAAACGTCGGGTTACGGCTGAAGATTTTGATAATGCAAAAGATAAAGTGCTGATGGGAACAGAACGCAAATCTATGGCGATGGACGAAAAAGAAAAGCGCCAAACCGCGTATCATGAAGCCGGACACGCTATTTGTGCCTTGCATGTGGCAGAGGCAGACCCTATTCATAAAGCAACCATTATTCCGCGCGGACGAGCCCTTGGTATGGTGCAAAGCTTGCCGGAAAAAGATTCGTATTCGCAATCGCGTACCAAAATGCTATCTTCTCTGACAATGGCTATGGGGGGGCGTGTGAGCGAAGAAATGATATACGGTTATGACAAAGTGACATCGGGCGCCAAAGGCGATATTCAGATGGCAACCAATTTGGCGCGTGCTATGGTAACCGAATGGGGGCTGAGTGATAAATTAGGGCCTGTATCATACACAAATGAGCAAGACAACTATTTAGGATTGGCCGGCGGACGCAATAATAATATTAGTGAGCAGACAGCCAATTTAATAGATGCGGAAATCAAGCGTTTGTTAACAACAGCTTATGAAGAAGCCAAGAAAATTTTGACCGATAATCGTGAAGAATTGGAAACTTTGGCACAAGCGTTGATGGAATATGAGACCTTGACAGGAGCCGAAATTCAGGATATTTTAGCCGGCAAGAAACCGGATCGTTCGGAGCAAATGCCGACAGATCCGGAAAAATTGATAAAAGTATCTGTGCCGGAAGTTTAAGTGAGGAAAAGATGAATTTTGCAGATTTAGGATTGAGCGAAAAAACAATTAAAGCGATTACCGAGGCTGGTCTTAGTGCGCCGACAACCGTTCAGGCGGACGTGATTCCTTCAATATTAGCCGGTAAAGATGTGTTTACAATTGCACCGGCGCGTTGCGGTAAGACTTGTTCGTATGTATTGCCGCTTATAGATATTATTTCGCAACACAAGGCAAAAAATATTTTGATTATCACTGCCGGTTCCAAGCAGTCTGTGAGTGTTTCAGACCGGTTTGCCGTGTTTAATAAATATCACGAAATTACCGAAAGTATGGTAACAGAAGCTCAAGAAATGGTAGATGATGAAGCAAATGTGATTATTGCTTCGCCGAATTTGTTGGTTGACTTAATGAAAGAAGAAAAAGTTGATTTATCAACGGTGGATATATTAGTTGTTGATGATATTAACTTAATTAAAAAACTTCATCAACTCAAAAGTTTACAAACTGTTCTTGAAGTTTTACCTTCAGATAAACAAAACATTATATTTACCAATCGACGCTCTAAAGAAACGCAGATGATTTTGGACCAGATTTTACAGGCACCGGTTGAATTTAAGGTGGATAAGGCAAAAGAAGCAGAAGCAGATTCAGAAACTTCGGAAGCTGATTATACGAAAACCGCAAATAAAACCGAGCCGGTGGTTGAGAACAAAAAAACGCGGGAAAATCCGCATGATTATGAAGCTGTCAGCCTGATGAAGCGGTATCGCACCTTTGGTCGACAAACGCCGGAATTTTTGCTTTCTAAAATAGATTTGGCGGAAGAAGAATAAGATTTATATATTGCCGAAAAGAAGAATGTAAGGCGGAAATTGTTTTCCGCCTTTTTTGATATAAAAATATTGACAGCTTCAGCGAAAAAATATAAAATCATCTCCGAATTTTGTATAATTTAAATAGTTGAATATGGAATATAATTATTTTAAAGATGCCAATTTATTGGTGTTAGAGTGCGATGGCAAACACAGTTTGTATCGTTTAGAGAAAAATGGTGTGGTTGAACCGCAAACATGGGCGCAAAATCAAAAACGTTTGGATATCTATCCGGAATATAATCTGGTGGTGACAGATGATCAAATTTATACAATGCAGGGTAAAAATGTTCTTCAACATGTGCACAATGATGAAGTGATATTTTTCTCTATGTGTGATAGTTTATTGGTGCAACTGAAATATACTCAGTCAGATTGTTTCTGCATTTTATGGTGGGATGGACAGCAGATTTTAAAACAAATCAATCAGCAACATCGTATGTTGCGTTGGAATGAGAATTTTGTTGTTGTTCTTTTCGATAAACCAGAACATAATACTGTTTGGGAGGTTTATGATAGCCGGGGAAATCTGCAGGAATTTTTTGGGGCAATTAGTTGTTGGGATATCAAACTGTATGGCAATTTTTTGGTTGTAGATGGTTTGGCGCAGCATAATGTGTATCATCTTTCTTCTCAGCAGATTCTGGCAGAAAAGCAACAACGCATTGTTGCCAGTTCAAAAAGCGATTTTATGATGTGTAGCACAATCACCGGAGAGCTGAAGACTTGGTTCAAAGGTAAGTGGGCACAATTGCCGAAGGTTGAAGATTTCGGTTTGCTGACAGATGACCGGGTTGATTGCGGAATATACTATCTGCGTATGAAAGGTAAGTATTTCCTATATTTTTTTGATGGTAGCCCTTTTAGAGATACCGATTATCCGCAGGGTGTTGACTATGTCGGCTATGATGCCGATAGTATGAGAATTCTGTTTATGAACGAAGGGAAGGCATACTTTTTATCATAGGCGCGCTTTTCTGCTGGTTAACTTGTTTAGAGTATTTAAATGGCATCGGTGCTTAACCGATGTCATTTTGTTTGAGTTCCGTAATTCTGAACAGTTTTGATATTTCAGATTTTTTATAATCTGATGAGTGTTGCTTGTATTGATTAACTTCATTTGTCATTAAATGAGATGATTTCTATTGATTTTTTGCTCAAAAAAATCTATATAAAATATAGTATGAAAAAATAAATTTGGAGTAATAAAAATGAGCGAATGGGATAATTTTCAAACAATAGAAACTATGCACAAACCAAGCGTTGAAATGGTTGATGAAGGTTTGCGCGGCTATATGATAAAAGTTTTTAATTATATGGGTGGCAGTTTGTTTTTAGCCGGTTTGGTGGCATATTTGTTTGCCAATACCGGATTGAACATGATGATGTATAACATAGATTATCAGGCGCAAACGGCTTCTGTTTCGGCGTTTGGCTGGCTTGTGATGTTGGCGCCGCTTGCCATGATTTTTGCTTTTAATTATGTTTTGTCCCGCAAAAGTGTGGCGGCGGTTCAGGCAGTGTTTTGGCTGTTTTCGGCCTTGGAAGGTGCTTCGCTTTCATATATTTTCTTGCTTTATACAAATTCCAGCATAACTCGCGTGTTTTTTATTGCGGCAATCACTTTTGCCGGTATGGGGTTGTTGGGATATTCCACCAAGCGCGACCTTTCTAAACTTCGCAGCTATTTATATATGGGATTGTTGGGGTTGATTGTGGCGATGCTGGTGAATATCTTTATGAAAAGCACCGGTTTTGATTATATTTTATCGATTGTCGGGGTGTTGTTGTTCACCGGTCTAACGGCTGCCGATATGCAAAATATTAAAATGATGTATTATCATCAAGACAGTGATGATACCACATCTCGCAAGGCAATTGCCGGCGCATTGAGCTTATATTTAGATTTTATCAACCTGTTTGTTATGCTGTTGCGCATTATGGGGGACAGAAGATAACAGCAAAATGAACGTCACCAAAAAGCCGTTCCTATAAAGGAGCGGCTTTTTTGAATCAAGTGTTTATACGGGTTAGAATGTTGTGTTTTCAAAAAAGGCACTAAAGGGAAATTTTACGAGTTTTAGATGTTTACTTTATAGAGCAAGTTTTGTAGTATAAGAACAAAAATTACCAGCGGAGAAAATAAATGGCAACAATACATTTGATGGTCGGATTTATGGGGTTTGGAAAAACCACATTAGCGAAGCAGTTGGCTAAAATAATTCCGGCAGTAAGATTGACGCATGATGATTTAATGGTTAAACTTTATGGGCGAAATATGCCGTATGCCGAATTTCATCCCAATTACGATAAAGTTGATACAGTTTTATGGGATTTGGCAGAAAAAATTATAAAAACCGGCACAGATGTTATTATGGACTATGGCTTTTGGTCTCATAAAGACCGTGAAAATGCTTGGCAAAGAGCAAAGAAAATCACCAATAATATTGTTTTTCATTACATTGATTGTGATTTAAAAATTGCTAAGGAAAGAATAATAAAGCGTTCAAAAGACAATTCTGATGAATTGTATATCAGAGAAGATGAGTTTGATACATTGGCAAAAAAATTTGAGCCGTGGTATTATATGGACGATTACCCGGTTATTTTTCACAATGCACCGATAACACATTATATAGGTAACCAAGTTTTGGTTAAAATTGACCGGCCGTTGGGAAGTAAACATCCGAAATATGGTTTTGAATATCCTGTCAATTATGGATATGTCCCCTTTACAAAATCCGGTGATGGTGAAGAACTTGATGCTTATGTTTTAATGGAAGACAAGCCTCTTAAAGAATATGTCGGGCGGTGTATCGGAATTGTTCATCGCACTAATGAAAATGATGATAAGCTGATTGTTGTACCGGAAGCTTATGATTTGGCCGATGAGCTTATTGAAGAAAATATCGCCTTTCAAGAAAAATGGTTCAAGCATATTCTGATTAGAGATTCTAAAATCACCAAAACGCATTTCGGAGTTTATGGGAGCATTATTAAAAACGGGAAAATTTTATTGATTAAGAAAGCCCGAGGGCCATATACCGGATTATATGATTTGCCAGGCGGAGGACAGGAAAAAGGCGAAAGTTATCTTGAAACCTTAACTCGTGAAATTATGGAAGAGACGGGTTGTGAAGTTATTAAAGCTGAAAATAAGAGATTTAAATCGATTGTTTTTTCGGATTTTACGGTTGAAAGCGGTGAAAAAGGTGTATTGCAACACGAGGCAATTTTGTATGACGTTGAAATTAAAGGCGAGCCGAAAACAAACGGCGACGGATTGGATTCAAACGGTGCATTTTGGGTGGATATGAAAGATTTGACAGCGGAAAATTCTGCACCATACGTTTTGATAGCGGTAAATAAGCCTTTAATTGCC
>OMQE01000132.1 GCA_900313155.1 uncultured Rhodospirillaceae bacterium
GGCCTTTCGAGCCACATTCAAATAAGGCAAAACTTCCAAGTCCTCCTTATCGCTCGAGAGATAGACAATCGGTAGCGGCGTTGCTACCTTTTCATCATTTTCTTTCATACTGCGCAACAAAGGCGCCTGATTTCCCTGTTTCAGCCACTCGGCGTAAGCCAAGGCCTGTTCCGCCGTCACTCCTTGAGCGAACAGCGAATTAAATAATACCTGATTCATAAATATTTAAATAAGACAAAATTTATGTCTAATATACACAAATCTTCCTCAAAGTCAAGTCATTATTAAGAAAAAATGCGACAAAAAATAAAGGAAGGCGTATCAGCCCTCCTTCTTCCGTATTACTTTTTAAATTTTAAGAAAAATCAGCTCTGTAATGCCACATAAATTTCATGCGCCGTTTTCGCCGAACGAATTTTGCGGCACACATCTGCATTTTTTAAAACACGAGAAAATGTTGCCAATGCCTGCAAATGGTCTTCACCGTTTTGCTCCGACGAAATCAAAAACGCTAATAAATCAACATCTTTATTATCTAAAGCATCATAATCTACGGCTTTGTCTAGACGAATAAACGCCGTCACATTCTGCTTTAGTCCATCAATCCGCGCATGCGGAAAAGCAACACCGCTACCGTAACCGGTAGAGCCCAAGTTTTCACGCTCCAAAATAGACTCGAACACAACATTTTTATCCAAATTTTGGCGTTCGGAAACTTTGCTTGCAAGTTCTTCCAACAAACAGCGTTTGCTGTCTGCAGATAAGTCTGTTATAATCATATCTTCCGATAAAATATCAGAAATATTCATGCTGTTTTCCTCAAAACCTATTAACTCTTATTCTGCCGGTTCAACCCAACCGATGTTACCGTCTTTACGGCGATATACCATGCTGATGCGATTGTTGGCACTGTTACGGAACATTAAAGCACATTCGTCAGCCAAGTCCATATACATCACAGCTTCGCTTACGGTACAAACCTTGATGTTGGCATCGGTTTCGGCAATAGTTAACGGAGCCGATTCGTCAATGCTCATTTCATCTTCCGTTTCTGTTAACGGGAAAACGGATTCGTGAGCCATTTCCACCAAACCGCTCTTACCCTTGTGGTCATTCAGTTTATTCTTTTGGCGACGCAAGCGAGATGCAATGTGATTATTAGCATCATCAAATGCTGAATACGGGTCACCGGCAACACCGGTCCCTTTCAAAACAATATTTTTAGCCGGATGAACGGTAACTTCTGCGTGAAAATCTTCACCTTCTTTAGAAAAGTACACATTGCAACTAATCGGCGCCGGAAAATATTTGTTCACCGAATTTTCCATACCTTCTTCAACGCGATTACGCAATCTGTCACTAATATCTACCTGTTTTCCTGATAATGTAATTTTCATAATATACCTCATAAAAGTTAATTTTCGGCCCCATGCCGATTGTTGTGTGTTATATTATAATACTTTTAAGCAAAAGTAAAGAATTGTTTATCCTATAACGAGAAATTGTCTCCCAAATACACTTTACGCACTTCTTCATTAGCCACAATTTGTTGAGGCGTTCCTTCCATCAACACTGTGCCTGCGTGTAATATATATGCTCTATCAATAATATCCAAGGTCTCACGCACATTGTGGTCAGTAATCAACACGCCCAAACCGCGATTCTTAAGCTGTGAAACCAGTGTTCTGATTTCGCTCACCGCAATCGGGTCAATACCTGCAAGCGGTTCATCAAGCAAAATAAAGCTCGGCTTGCACGCTAATGCGCGGGCAATTTCCAAACGGCGTCTTTCTCCGCCGGAGAGCGCCAATGCCGGTGATTTACGCAAATGAGCAATTGAAAATTCGTTAAGCAATTCTTCAAGCATATTTTCACGTTCGCTTTCACTGTCGCTCACAATTTCCAATATGCCTTTAATATTATCTTCTACACTCAATGTGCGGAAAATGGAAGACTCTTGCGGCAAATAGCCAATTCCCATTTTGGCGCGTTTATACATCGGCATATCGGTAATATCTTGTCCGTTGATATAAACATCACCATAATCCGGCGTAATCAAACCGGTAACGCAATAAAAGCAAGTTGTTTTGCCTGCGCCGTTCGGTCCCAAAAGCCCCACCGCTTCGCCCTTGCGAACGTGCAACGAAACATTTTTCAATACCGTGCGTTTTTTATATTTTTTGCCAATATTGAAAATTTCCAAAACATCAGTATCGTTTTTTTTTCGAATTGCCATGATTATTTTTTCCTTTTTTTATAGAATGTGCCGCTGACGCGTCCGCCTTTTTGTTTGCTCATCAATTTGCTGACAGAGGTTGTTAAATCTGTTTGAGCATGATCTCCCTTAACAAAATTGCCATCTTGTTCAATTTGCACATTGTCCCATAACTCAACTAAATTCTTCTGCGGATTATAAACCCCACGATTACCTTTAGCCGTGCCCTTTGGGGTGGTTACTTCAACATAGCCGGTTGCTTCAACATAGCGAATTTCTTGTTTTGCTCCATTTTGCAAATAAATTGTCACTTTGGCGGCTGTCAACGTGTTTTTTTCTTGCACAATTTTAACGCGCCCGCCTTTTTTTACCTCGTCGGCACCATAAAGAATGATAATATTATTTTGCTTATCATACACCCCTTTGGCACCGGTAGCCGTTTCTTTCAGCGTTTTTATTTTAACATTTCCGTATGCCTCAGCCTTGACCAACTCTTTAGGCTGGCTTTCAGACAAATACGAAACAACCTTGTCGGCATTGAGTGTATCGGTATTTTGCTTAATTAACACATTACCTTTTGAAACAATCTTTTCTTCATTAACAAAATATTTGTTTTCTTTTTCGGCAGTCAATTCGCCGCGAGGACTGGTAAAATGCGAATATCCATGTAAAGTTAAGATATTAGATTTTTTATCATAATCAAACGCTTCTGCCTGCAATTTTCCCCAATTGCCTATTGCCTCTATCGGCACATTGCCATAGCCCATTTCCGTGTTGAAGTCATAAGATGCCTTTTGTGTTGTAACAACGGTTGTGCCATCCACTGTTGCTCGCACATTGTTTTCCAAATCTAAAACATTAACCTCTTGTGTAAAATATCCTGTTTGAGCCTTAATCACCACTTCACCGCTGTCGGTCGGAATGTTGCCATGCGGATTATCAATTTTCAATTTTTGCGATTTTGGCTCAACTTCATCAACCATATCGGCAGTCAGACGGTTAACCCGATTTTTATTATCTGTCATATTGAAAACCGTGGTTTCCATGTGCAGTTTATCCATTTCGTTTTTACGCGGAACGGTAATGTTGTCGCGCAAATCAATACTTTTTTTGATATTCGGCATCACAATCATCAAACCCAGCAAAGCCGCCGCCACACATGGGAAACCGAGCTTGGCAAACCGGTAAAAACCGGACTCTTGCGGTTTTTGTGTTTGATATCCGACATCAAGCGGTTTTTCACCGTCAAAATAGTCATCAATTTTGTGCGAATCGAACATATATCAGCTCACTCCGGCTCTTAAGCAATCGTGAATATGAATAATGCCGATTGGCTTTTTACCATCATCAACCACAAACATATTGGTAATGCCACGGCCGGTGTTGTTCATGGTATTCACAGCCTCGGCAATCAACGCATCACTACGAATCGTTCGCGGATTTTTCGTCATCACATTGACCACTTTTTCCTCAATCAAATTCGGCGTCATCCAGCGACGTAAGTCACCATCGGTAATCATTCCGATTAAGTCACCGGCCTTATTAACAATCCCCACGCAACCAAGCATTTTTGCCGACATGGTAATCAAAGCATCTTGCATAATAGCATCATCACCAATCAGCGGTAATTCGTCACCGGTATGCATAATATCCGATACATGGCGCAAAATTGCGCCCAACTTTCCCCCCGGATGACGCAATTTGAAATCTTCTGCCGTAAAGCCCTTGCGAACCATCAAATTGGCCGCCAAAATATCTCCCATGACCAACGTTGCCGTGGTAGAAGACATTGGCGCCAAACCAAGCGGACAAGCCTCGCCATTGTCCGGTAATTTCAGAACTAAATCACTATTTTTACCAAGCGAACTCTGCGGATTTTTGGTAATGGCAATTGTTGGCACATTAAAGCGACGGCAATAAACCAAAATATCTGATAATTCTTTAGATTCTCCGCCATTTGAGATGGCTAAAACAGTGTCATTAACCGTAACCATACCTAAATCACCATGGCTTGCTTCCCCCGGATGAAGGAAAAACGCCGGTGTGCCGGTTGAAGCCATCGTGGCGGCAATTTTACGCCCGATATGACCGGATTTGCCCATACCGGTCACAATAACACGTCCTTTGGTGTGTTGTAGAATATCTAATGCTTTTGTTAAAGTCTCATCCAAACTGTTTTCCAACACGCGCAAAGCTTCAACTTCGCGGTCTATGGTCTGTTTGGCAACTTCTATATCTTTGTTTGCGGCCATTTTCGTCTCCTTATATCATTTAGCCGATTTTTATTGTTCAAGCTCATTTTTTTGCCGAATCTGACGGAATATTTCCAATTGCTCCGGCGTTAAAATGGCTTCAAATTCTTCCAAACTTTGTGTTTCTATTTCTTTTGCTTGCGCCTTTAGCAAATCTGCCGACTTTTGTAACTGCTCTTGACGCATTGCCATTTCTGCACTGATAAACATAGCCTTATCAAGCTGTTCTTCCGATAAATTAAGTTTTTGAACATAGGCGCTTACCTCTTGCTGGGCAGCTTCAGATTCTGCTTGAGCCGGCTCAACAGAAATTTCTTCCGATGTTTGTTCCGGCGGAATTTTCACTTCTTCAGTGATTGTTTCAGCAACCGCTGATTTTTGTTCTTCGACTTCCTTTGGTGTTTCTTCTTTTACCGGCGTTTCTTTGACAATTTCGGCATCAATATCTTGAATAACGGCATCTAATTTTGCCTCGGTTTCCTGTGCTTTTTGTTCAGCAATTGTTTCAGCTTTGTCTGTTTTTTCGGCAATTTCTGGTTCAATTTGCTCAACCTTGGCGCTTACTTCTTCTGACGGTGGTAAATTTTCTTGAATAGCGGACATATCTTCCAATCCAAAATCATTTTCCTCCTGCGCCCATGCCGGTGAGATTCCCCCTAAAACAATTGCCAAAGCAAACAAATAAAGAGTTTTCATCATTTTCTTCCTTTTTTATGCAAATTTCATTCTTGTATGTTATGTATTTGTTACCGCGAATGCAAGCAGATTTTTATTTTTCACCCATTTTAAAACGTTGGCGTCGTTCCTCTCGCGGTTGAGGCCGACGATTTTGTTTTGCTTCGCGGGCTTTAAATTTATCGAATTTAGCAAGTTGCTTTTCATTCAAGATGGCACGAAGCTGTTTTTCATCTTCAGTGCGAATTTCTGCCATTTGCCGATGCAAAGTTTCGATTTGTGTCATCAGGGCTTCTGTTTGCGGGCGGCTTTTGGCTTTAATGGCTTCAAACTGTTCTTTTTGCGCATCATCAAGCTTTAGAAGTTTTGCCCAATCAGGCTTCGGCTGACGCATTTCGGGGAAAAACTTTTTGTTGTGCTGTGGCGCCTCACTTATCTTATCGGCAGCAAAACAGACCAACGGCAAACAAATCAACAGCGCAATAAGCAATATCTTTTTCATCATCATATCTCCTTATATTTGTTGGCGGTATTTTATCAAAATTATGTAAATTTTCCAGTTTTTTCTGGTCTTGCCGTGCAAAAAAGATTGCAAGTGCATTATATTTCAGCTAAACTGCGATAAATTGAAGAGGAGAAAAATATGCGCATTTTTTATTGCGGAGACGTGGTGGCGCGTGCCGGACGCGACGTGGTGTTGGAAAATATAAAAAACATTCGAGAACAATACAAAATTGATGTGATGCTGGTTAACGTGGAAAACGCCGCACACGGTTTTGGCGTTACACCGGGAATTTGTCGCGATTTTTTGGAAAAAGGCGCAGATGTTTTAGTTTTGGGGAATCATTTTCTGAATCGCCGAGAAATTGCCCCGTTTTTGGAAGAATGTAAAACAATTGTGCGACCGGCAAACATTCCGGAAGGTAATGTCGGGCGTGGTTTTACAACCTACGAATTGGTCGACGGACGCAAAATTTTGGTCATACAGGTGTTGGGACGGTTGTTTATGGAAGCCGTTGATTGTCCGTTGCAAACTATTGATAAAATTTTGCAAACAAATTCGTTGGGACGTCAGGTGCAGGCTGTTTTTGTGGATATCCACGCCGAAGCAACATCAGAAAAATTGGCGCTTGGATACTATTTAGACGGCAAAGTTTCTTGTGTTGCCGGCACGCATACGCATGTGCCGACTGCCGATGCCCGTGTTTTGCCGAAAGGAACGGCATATATTACCGACGTTGGCATGTGCGGTGACTATAATTCGGTGCTGGGTTTTGATGTTCAAGCGCCCATTAACCGCCTTAAACGCCATTATGTTGATGACCGCTTAACGCCGGCAAACGGGAAGGGAACTCTTTTCGGTATTTTTGTTGAAACCGACGATAAAACCGGTTTGGCTAAAGAAATCAAACAAATCAAAATTTAGTCAGCACGAATCTGCATATAGGCCTTTTGCCAACCGCTGTTGTGCGATGCACCTTGCACATAAACAATTGTTGCTTTATCTGCCACAAAATTTTCCGTAATCTGCGGAACGATGTTGTCATCATCAGTGCCGACATAGTGTTTTTGCTTGAATTGAGCGTATTGTGCTTGATAATTTTGCAAGTCGTCAGATTCTGTAAGTGGCGGTAAATGGTGATAATCGGTCCAAGCTTTTACATCTAAATTACCGGCAATTGTGACCAACTTTTCAACATTCAAATCATGATATTTTAGTGCCACTAAGCCGGCAATTTGTGCCCCGCCGGAAAAGCCTACCAAGGTTACCGGTTGCCGGTCAGCAATTTGGTGCACTGCCTCGTATTGAGCCTGAATTGTTTGCGGAGAAAAACGTGCCGTTGACCAATATTTTGGGGCACACTTCTCGTCTTCAACAAATTGGCACGGTCGCGCCATATAAACCACATTGTCATGCGAATCGGCAAATGCCAATTCGCGCACTAGTGTTCCGTGTGGTGTCGGGTTGGAGCTTAATCGTCCGTTTGCCCGAAAGGCATAACCGTCACCTTCTATATATATTTTAAAAGGGGCACTCGGATTGGTAATTTTTTGCCATGTTGCTATTTTAAAAGTTGATGTTTGAATTTCTTGATACTCAAACTGTGTCGGCACTTCAACAGAAGTGCAAGCTGTCAGTCCGCAGCAAAACAAACCCAGCAATCTTTTCATGTTAATACATCATCATATTATATTTAATGTTACTTGGAACTTCATCCGGTCCGCCACGATAATCTCCCTGATATGACAAGGTGTAACTATATACCAAAAATCCGTATGGATTCAAAATACGATCTTCCGGACGACGAAATTGCAATCTGCGGTCATAACCGATACGAACGGTGGCGCGCCATACATCTACCTTCGGTTTTGGGTTATCGCGCGTCACATCATAGGTTTTGAACTGCACAATCCACATAGAGCGAGAAACGTGCTTGGTCCAGTCTATTTCAACATAGCGTTGCAAGCCCAGCATTTTGAACTGATTTTCGACAATTGCCGCATCTTTTTCCTTAAAACTGTTAAAGACCGAATTTGAAGAATACCAATACAAAATAGAGCCTTTACGCCAACGATCTTTGAGCTCGGCATAGTCTTCCGTTACGGTGTATCGCAAGGTAATATAATCGCGCAAATATTGTTCGGCAATCAAATCACTGGCATAATAGTTGATTTCGTCTTTTTGCAACATTTCGAGCTGATTTTCCTGCGCATTTATTTTAAACAGGCGCGGTTCAACATGTTGTTCCGGCAACAGAGAAAAAATAACGCATGAAAGCGCCATATTTAAGCAAATGCTCAAACAAGTCACAATCACCAAAAAGCGAGATGTCCATAAATATCTGCGTTCCGGAAAAGCATCAACATGCACCCGTTCCGGAAAGTAACCTAAAACATCGGGTGATTCTTTTTCCTTATATTTAAACAGCGTACCTAATATTGAAACCATGCTATTTTTTACCTCTTTTTTGCTCTTGATATGTATAATAATCAAAAAAGTGTAATAAAATGTTAATTTTTAATGATTATTGTATAGGTAGATAATTGACTCGAGTAAAAGGATACAAACATGAAAAAACTGTTTTGTTTGATATTTTCAACTTTGACGTTAGTCGGGTGCATGAATAATAAGCAACCCAGCGGACAAAGCTATGTGGTAAGCGGCCCCGATGCCGTATATTATACCGATTGGGATAAAGCCATTCGCTATGATGTTGATATGCAAAATATGTATGCCAACACCCCAACCAAAATTGAAAAGCCGATTGATATGTACATGACAATGGCTCTGGCTTTGAAATATAATTACAGCGGACGTGTAATGCGCTATCAGGAAAGCCTGCTGAAAGCCGGACGCTCCGGCTATTCGCATTTGCCGGAAATTGCCACCAATGCCGGTTATGTCAACACCAACTACAATGATACTTCACCGGATTTGAAAGTAGCATGGAATGTGTTGGATATTTCCACACTTTACTATATGAATAATGACCAAACATTTAAGCAAAATGTTTCTGTTGAAGTAAGCCGTAAGGTTATTCAAAATATTTTGCAGGAAGCACGCGTTCTTTATTGGAAGGCTATTACCGCACAACGTTTGTTACCGGTTATTGATGCCACCATTGAACACATCACACTTGATGTTGATGAGATGAACGCCAAAGCCAAAGAGCTGGCGCAAAACGGCGAAACACCTTCAACCGCCGATTTGCAGAAAAAACGCCAATATATGGAAGAAGTCCAAAAACTTTCCGAGTTGAAACGTGATATGGAAACCGCTCACGAACGTTTGGCTTCACTTATGGGGTTGCATCCGTCAACAGAATTTACGTTGGTCGGTAAAGAATACGGCAATTTTGCTTTGCCGGAAATGAAGTCCGACTTGGCAAAGCTGGAGTGGTTGGCCTTGACAAATCGTCCGGAAATGAAAGTACATGATTTACTCTTGGGCTCTGACGATTTGCAAATGGTTATTAACAACTTCCGTGATGATACTGCCGGAAACTACATTGATAACCCGCAAGCTTATGCGCAAAAATGGTGCTACGCCGCACGTCAGGCTTCTATGAGTGTTTATGAAAATACCAGAGGTTTGGATGAATCCGCTTTGGCAACACTACGTCGCCAACGCATGACCTCGCTCATTTTGAACCAAGTTTATGTAGGTTGGGCACGCTATACCTCTGCTGAAGAAGATTACCAAATTGCCATGGAAATTGCCGGTACGTCGGAAAATATTGCCGAAGACATTGTCAGCGCCCGCGGCAGTAAGGCAATGAAAAGCCAAATGGAGGCCGCCCGTGCCATTGAAGATGAAACAAAGGCATCTTTGGCCTATGTTGATTTGCAAGATGCTTTGGGCGCACTTTATGCCACCATCGGCTTAGATGCTGTTCCTTATTATATGTTGAACGAATCGCCGTCAACAATTGCCATGAACTTGCGCGAAACACTGGAAAAATGGCGTTTGGGCGAATTTACACCGGAAGCACGTCCATATTTGCTCGACTTGCCGAGTCGCCGTCCGCCGGTTAATTTGTCTGACGAAAAACTGTTGCCGGATGTGACCTACCAAACCGGTGAACACATTAA
>OMQE01000133.1 GCA_900313155.1 uncultured Rhodospirillaceae bacterium
GATAATACCCAAGAACATACATGCCCAAACGGGGTTTTCAAAATTTTTTGTCTTCATAATCTTTTTATTTTAAGTTACACATAATCCTAACCAAAAACAAGAGTTATGTGACCGTCAATCTGCGTATATGCCAAGCATACAACAAACCAACGTCGTTTAAGCCCCAAAACATAATCGGTAAAAACTTAATCGCAAACACAATAACTCTTGAACTAGAGTTATTATATGTCAAAATTGTCTAAAACGCAAGTGGAAATTTTTTCATAATGTCATCCATCGCAGTGTAACAACAGTTTTGCAACGTCATCCCTCAGTCTGCGCTGTGCAACCGCTTATCCTGTGTCAATTGTATTTTTCCACCGTCATCCTGAGCCCCTTGCGGGCGTCAGGATCTGAGATATAAAAGATAATGCCGAAAATTATAAATGTTATTGATATAGGTGTATTAACCTAATAGCAAACTTTATCACTTACATCTCAGATCTTAACGGGCATAAAGCCCTCAAGATGACAATGCTATTTTTTTCATTACGCTCGCTGTTCATGAGCCTTGCAAAATGTGCGTAAATAAAAATATTCGGCAATACTGATGGCCCCATACGCCGCCAAATACAAACCAACCAAAATAACCAGCGCAAAGTCGCCAAAGGCCTGATTACCCAGCACTAAATAGGCAATAACAATGCCTAAAATACCGCTAAACAAATTCCACCCCCACGGTAGGCTGAGTTTATAGCTCTCGTAACTGCCGTAAAGTTGCATAATTCCCGTTGCCAAAAACCACAAAGCAAAGAAAATCGGCAATGTCTGTACTGTCAGGCCTAAATTGGTCAAGAAAATCAAGCCAATGAAAATATCCAACAGCCCGATAACCATATACCATGGTGAAGATGCCGAAAATGATGACGCCACATAGCCGCATCCCAAAATAAACAGAGCCGCACCCACATAAATGGCAATTGCATAAAGTGACGAAAGCGGATTCGCCCACACCAAAATACCCAACACAAGCATAATGATGCCGGCAATTAAGTGCCACATACTACATTTTTTGGTAAGCATATTTTTTCTCCTTATATATTAAATTATCAGAGCAAAAATATACTCATTTAACACAAAAACAACCCGACTATGTCTAAAAGTTTATGCTCTTGTTTTGCCTGCCAAATGCTCCAAAAACTTAATCTGAATATCGGCAATCTGCTCCACGCTGTGCCACTCCACATATTCACCGCTGGCGTGCATACCCTCACCGGTGCCCGAATGCATAATCACCGTGGAACCTTTCAAAGCAAAAGCTCGAGAATCTGTTGCTCCTCCGATATGCTCAAACTCTATTGGGCGACCCAAAATATTTTCAGCAAAACGTTTATAATCTAGAATATACGGATTTTGCTCGTCCATCACCACCGGAGTGGAGGCCGAAACAATACGATAACTTACCCCATTTTCCATACATTTTTGCAAATTTTTCTCTAAATTTTCCACGCTCGAATTTTCGGTTAAGCGGAAATCTAAAAGCGCCTCGGCATGGTTAGAAATAATGTTTGAAACCTGCCCGCCTTCAATGGTGGCAAAGTGCACCGTGTCTATCCACTTATTGTCAGGTGCCGGCAATTCGGCAGAAAAATACGGATAAATTTGCCGAATATTTTGCCATGTCTTAAATAAAAGTTCGTTAGCATCTACTCCTTCCCAAGGCGTTGAACCATGGGCTTCTTGACCTTCGGCTATCAGTTTTACAAACACCGGATTTTTGCACTTCGTCACAATTTTTGTAATATCGCCTCCAACATCATTATCAAGCACAATATTAACCTTAATCTGCGAATATGTGTCTAAAAACGATTCGGTTGATTTACTGCCCTTTTCTTCATCTGTTGAAAGCACCACCCCAAATTTCAACGGCAATTTGTGTTTTGCCACATATTCCATAGAATTGAGCGCCACCGCCGCAAAAGACTTCATATCAAGTGTGCCCCGACCATACATTTTGCCACCAACCATTTTAGGCTCAAACATATCGTCAGCTGCCGGCACCACATCAATATGTCCCAGTAGCAACACGTCAAAATCAAGCGTATCGGCATTACGCAAAAAAACAACCGGTGACGCGGTTGATTGAAAAATATCAACTAAAACATCGGTTTGGGCAAACCTATTTTTAATATACTGTGCCGCTTTGACAATTTCAGTTTCATTGCCTGTTTCAGTCCGGAAACGAATTAAATCTTCAACAGTTGTGCGTAAATCCATTTTTTACCTCTCATTTTGCGGTTTTTATCATTTTTTAATATATTTACGGCATATTGATTTAAAATAAGTAAAAGGGTATAAAAATGAAGTTTCTTTTTTTAACACTATCAACATTGACATTGAGTTTGAGTCTGATTTTTAGTGCTCAAGCGCAAGAAGAAAGCGAAAGTGGTTTGGCTTTGCCGCGCATGGTATCGCTTCGTTCCAGTCTGATTAACGCACGTTCCGGTCCGGGAAGCCGCTACCCGATAGAGTGGGTATATAAACAAAAAGGCGCACCGGTAGAAATTATTGCCGAGTTTGAATTGTGGCGCCAAATTCGTGACTGGGAAGGTGCTCAATCTTGGGTGCATAAAGCCATGCTTTCCGGCAGACGTTTTGTGCGTGTGACCAAACCGGGGCAAAACAATATTTATTCCAAACCAGAAACAGAATCGCAAATTGTGGCCTATGTTGAAGACGGTGTTGTTGGTGAAATAGATAAATGTCCGGCACAAAGTAGCATGTGCCTGATCAAGTTTGATAACATTCGCGGTTGGATGCCGCGCTCGGCTTTGTTTGGTATTTATGAAGATGAGGTTATTAAATAACCGTGAAGCAAGAAATAAAATTCAATGCTGATGAAACGCTTTTGCCCATTATCAAAGACTGGCAGAACTTTTTGCGTAAAGAACGACTCTTTTCCGAACACACACTAGATGCCTATTCGCGTGATTTAGCCACATTTTTGAAACAAATTCAGAAAACAAAATTGCGCTTGCAAGATATGGAGTTGCTTGATGTTCGGGACTTTCGGCGTTTTTTAAGCATGCGTGCCGGCAAAAATATATCAGCCTCATCAATAGGGCGAGAACTGTCTGCCGTTAAAAATTTTTTTCGGTGGATGGATATCAATAATATCGCCAAAAATGCCGCTATTAGCATTATTTCAACCCCGCGCAAAGCAAAAATTTTGCCCAAAGCGCTCGACTGTGAAGATTCTTTTAATGTTCTTGATGAAATTAAAGACATTGCTGCCGATGCTTGGCAAGGCCTGCGTGACCGC
>OMQE01000073.1 GCA_900313155.1 uncultured Rhodospirillaceae bacterium
CATAAAGAAACCGGAAAGTCTATTCGCGAAATTACCGAACAGACTTATAACTGGTATATTGAAGACATGGCAAAGCTCAATGTTTTAGCGCCAAATTATCGTCCGCGCGCCACCGAATATATTGCCGATATGATTAAGTTGGTGGAAAAATTGCTTGAAAACGGACACGCTTATATTGCCGAAAAACAGGTGCTGTTTGATGTTAATTCAATGCCGAATTACGGTTTTTTATCAGGCCGTTCAATGAAAGAAATGCTTGCCGGCGCAAGAGTGGAAATAGCTGATTATAAGAAAAATCCGGCAGATTTTATTTTATGGAAGCCGTCAGATGCTGACCAACCGGGCTGGGATAGTCCGTGGGGATATGGCCGTCCGGGGTGGCACTTGGAATGCTCGGCCATGAGCTCCAAACTGCTGGGTAATGATTTTGATATCCACGGCGGCGGTTCCGACCTAATTTTTCCGCATCACGAAAATGAATGTGCGCAATCGACCTGCGCCTTTCCGGGAACAAAATTTGCCCATTATTGGGTGCACACCGGTATGTTGATGATTAACGGGGTGAAAATGAGTAAGTCGCTCGGCAATTTTTATACGGTTGACGAGGTGTTGCAAAAAGCACCGGCCGAAGCTTTACGTTTGCTGTTTTTGACCACGCACTATCACCAACCGTTTAATTTTACGTTTGAAGGATTGGCTCAAGCTAAAGCGATTTTGGATAAATTTTATAACGCGTTATTAAAAAATGCAGATGTTCCGACACAAAGGGTTAAGCCGAGTATTAAGGTTGTTGAAGCTCTGGCTGATGATTTAAATACCCCGTTGGCACTTTCGTATTTACATGAAACGGTTAATGCGCTGAACAAAGCGGAAAGCGCAGAAGAACGCACGAATCTGAAAGCGCAACTTTTGGCAGATGCCTATATGTTGGGGCTTTTATACAATGAGCCTGAAAAGTGGTTCAAAGGTGAAGATGATGATGCCGAAACCGCGGAAATAGAAGCTCTGATTGCCAAACGTGCCGATGCCAAAAAGAATAAGGACTGGGCAACCGCCGATGCCATTCGTAATGAGCTCAAAGAGCGTGGTATAGTTTTAGAAGATTCGCCAACCGGTACCACATGGAAACGCGGATAGTCTGAACTTTTTTGCATCTTCCGGCAGAATACTGATTGTTGAAAATGGCAATGTGACAGACAAACGAGTATATCTAAAGTTATATATCTTTCTTGTTATTGCAAAACACCATGAAATCGGCTACACTGAACTCAGTAATAGCTGAAAATTTCTTACAAGGAGACTAAAAATGATTACTAATAAAAATATGCAGTCCGGTCGTTCAATGATTGAAATGTTGGGCGTATTGGCCATTATCGGCGTTTTGTCGGTGGGTGGTATTGCCGGATATTCAAAGGCGATGATGAAGTTCAAAGTTAATAAAACAGTAGACCAAGTAACACAAATTGCCACCAACATCAGAACATTGTTCGGCGGTCAGCGTGACTATTCTAAACTGACCGACCAAGTAATTGTTAAAGGTTTGTTGATGCCTGATGAAATGATGACAGCGTCTACTTCTTCCGTAGATGCAAACACAAAAGGCACATATGCTGCGCCGCTTTATGAAAATGCTTGGGGTATGCCGGTTCTTGTAACAGGTAGCCAACCTAAGGTAAAAGCTGGCGATAATAAATCATTTATCATTACATATACCGATGTGCCCATTGAAGCTTGTTTAGAGTTAGCGGTAATGGATTGGGGGTCTTCTTCCGGTTCAGGTTTGGTTGCTTTTAGCGTTAATGGTAACGGTGAAACGTTGGGTGATGATAAAATCAAGCCAATAACCACTGTTAGCTGCTTAAAAAACAGTGCTCCTCAGACTGATAAATTGGTATGCGCCAATGCTACCGCTCAGAGTGGTCGTGTACCGATGAATCCGGCAGATGCGGCAGTGTTGTGCTCTGCCAATGGTAGCTCAACGGGTGTTATCAATATGCACTGGAAGTTCTACTAATCTGAATTTTTCGAATATTTTATAAAAAAAGCGGAGCTTAATGCTCCGCTTTTTTTATGAATTGCCTTGCAGAAACACCGCATTTATTTATTTAGCAGATTTTTCCCTTATTTTATATAAGGCAAGGCGTTAGCCAAATCTTCTTCGGTATTGATGTCAGCCGGTGCTTCTTTGACTAATTTGATGTTGTCAACCAACATGGCACGAACCTCCATACCATTTTCAAGAGCTCGCAATTGTTCTAAGGCTTCACGTTTTTCCAAAACGCCTGTCGGAAGCGAAACCATTTTTTGCAAAGATGCCGCTTTGAAAACATAAATGCCGATATGATAATACAAATCCTGATTTGGGCATTTTTCCGGATTACGCGTATATGGCGCTGTGGCACGGGTGAAATATAAACAACGCGCCTCTTTTTCACCTTCTTTCAAGCCCATAATGATTTTCACCACATTTGGATTATTTTTATCTTCTTCATTATTTATCAACATACCACAGGTGGCAATATCGCAACCGGTTCGCTCCACCATTTCCACAAGCGGAATTGTTACTTTTGGGTCAACGTTGATATTATCGCCTTGAAAATCAACCACAATGTCATATTTTGTGCCTTCAGGGTCTAAAATCTTTAAAGCGGCGGCAATACGATCGGTACCGCTTGGTAAATTCGGGTCTGTCAGAATAGCTGTTGCACCAAATTTTTGACATTCATCAACAATGGCTTGGTCACCGGCGGCAATAGCTATATCGGTATTTAGCGCTTTTTTAACGTTTTCATAAACGCGTTGAACCATCGTTTTACCGTTAATCACGCGAAGCGGTTTATTCGGCAAACGAGTGGCTGCCAAACGGACCGGCATCAATGTTATAACTCTGCTCATTTATTATCTCCTTTACTATTGGTTAATTTTATATTGCGCATCATTCATCTGCGCCAAAAATTCTTGCTTAATTTGTTGCATAATTTTTGCCTTTTCCTCCGGTGCATATTTACCGGTTGTTTTGTTCCAAACCGTGTCCGGCCAATCCGGATCGCCATCTTTGCGACAAACCACATGCACATGCAGTTGCGGTGTCAAATTACCTATCATCGCCACATTATCTTGGTCGCATGGAAAAAGCTTAAACATCACACTTTCTGCCAAAGCAATTTCGCGCATCAGTTGCATACGTTCTTCCATGTTAAGATTGGTCATATTTTTGACACCTTCTTTCATCGGAACCAAAAAAATCCACGGATAATGGCAGTTATCTTCAAACAACACCCGACAAAGTTTTAAATCGAGCAAATAATCTTTTGCCGCCAAACCGGCCACCAATTTAAAAGCCATTTATTTTCCTCCCACGCTTTTAATTTGTATAATTTGTTTTACATCAATATTTTCTTTTTTGCAAAGATTTTCCACCGTATTTCCATTGTTGATTGCCTCTGCCGTTACGCCTGTTTCTATACACAGAATCGGCGTAATATTTGCATTGATGCCACCTTTGATATCTGTTCTGACTGTATCACCAATCATGCAAGTACGCTTTTTATCAATAGTAATCCCGTCATTTTTCAGAATATTAAAAACAAAGTCATAAATATTATGATGAGGCTTACCAAATTCTAAAACTTCTGTTTTTTTATCGCGTAACATTTGGGCAATTGTTCCGTTACGAATGACAAAAGCTGCTTCGGAATTTGGCACCAAACAATGTCCCTCTTTGGCGGTAAAATCCGGATTTGCATTGAGCGCCGGTAACCCCATATCGGCTACCTGATCGGTAATTTGTTCAAAAGGCTCGGCGCTTAAGGTATCCCATTCGCAAACTTTTCCGCTGTCATCAAGTCGAACCGGCAGAAATTGCTTTTGCAAATGCGGAAATTTTTCTACCGTATCGGCATAAATAAATGGCACGCCGATATACACAAAATCAGCATCTTTCAAACGCTCAACTTGCTGATATTTTGTTCCGATAAAAGCTTTGCTGTGCGGCTTGCCGATAACATAATATTTGAGCGGATGAGGACAAGATGCAAAAGCAATATCGCCTTTTTGTAACCGATATTGCAGTAAATCTCCGGAACTGATTAAGTAGGAATAATGGTCATCAGCCAGGCCGCGCCGAGCATAAGAAACACGCAAATCTGTACCCAAAGCTGTTGAATTAGAAACAATAACAACTGTTTTGCCTTGCTGACACAGTTTTTGCATTATTTCACGGCTACCGGCATAAAAACCGCTTCCCTCCCAAAAAACGCCATAGGCATCAAAAATAAATGTATCAAATTTTTCCGAAATATCAGCTAAACCATTATATATCATTTTTCGTCCTTTACCATTATTGCTTTAGCCTTTGGTGGAATTTTTTTCTCGGCATATTGCGGAAATTTTAAAATAAATTCTGCCCATTTCTGACGATATGCCTTCCGTTTGAACGGAACTTCCGGCACAAGCCAAATTTGACCGCCGTAAAGCAAAATTTCTTTAGCCCCTAATGTGGCACCTCTGAATGTTGGTTGTAACAATTCTTCTTTTAAATGCAACACACTTTCTGCTCGCGGAATATAAGTCTGCTTCAATAAATGCGCCAATAGGCGAAATTGCATTTCCGAATGCAAACTTTTAAACATTTTATAGCTGAAATGGCAAATTTCATTTTTTTCAAAAACAACCTCTTTTTCAATTAAGTCCAAAAGATTTTGCCGAATATAATCTTCGGCACTTTGCAAGCGTTTGGTTGTTTGATATATATTTTCCGCACTAATGCCGGTTTGTTGCTCTAAAATCGGTAAAAATTTGCGGATTTTATTACGCAAAAATTGTTCGTCGGCGTTTGATTCATCTTCTACCCAACGCAGATTTTTTGCCCGTAACATTTTTTTTAATTCTTCCGGTTTTTGGCTCAAAAGCGGTCGTAAAATTATCAGATTATCCAAAATTTCAAATTCGCGTATGGCGCAAAGCCCGCTCAATCCGCTGCCTCGTTGCAGGCGCATCAAAAATGTTTCGGCCTGATCCTGCAAATGATGAGCCATCATCACGCAAGAAATATTGTGTGCCAAGCACCAGTCGCTAATGAGCTTGTAGCGCATTTTTCGGGCGGTTTCTTCTATTGCCGTTGTTGGTTTTGCGCCGTTCCATTTTAGAATATGATGTTCTATGCCAAATTTAGCCATCAATTGCGCCACATATTGAGCTTCTTGTGCCGAATGTGGACGCAAACCATGGTCAACCGTTAAGGCAACAATTTTTTTACCTAAAGGTTCTAATTTCTCCTTAGCTGTCAGCACCAAAGCCAACGAATCGGCACCGCCGGAAACACCGACGGCAATAACTTTATCTTCAAGTTTATATTTTTCCAGCAGATTCTGCACTACTTGCATCCAAGTTTTTTGGCCTCATTGGCGGCTTTACGTTTCAGCTCGGCATTAGCTTTCGGAAATTCGCCGGCAAAGCTCATAAATACGATGCAAGCGCTTTTGTTGTCTTTCAAATTTTCAAGTGTTATACCTAAACGGTATAAGCTGTCCGGTGCTTTGTTCCCGTTTTTATAGTTCTCGTATCCGTTTTTGAACGCCAGTTTGGCTTTGTTCAAATCTCCCTGTTTGGTATAAACTTCACCAAGCCAATATTGTGCATTGCTGGCCAGTGCGTGCTTCGGATATTCTGAAATAACGCCTTTGAAAGCAATTTCGGCTTCGTCATTCAGGCCGGCATTATAAGCTTGCATACCCATGGCATACATATCATCAGCGTTTTTTTTTGTTGTTTCAGCTGACGAAGTCTGTTTTTCTTCTTCGGTTGCTTGTTGTTCGTAAGAACCACCGTTGACCGGTGTTAAATCTTCACCGCTGATAGAATCGCCAACCACCGAGGCAGCGCCACCCCGCGCAACCGGCGCCTCATAAGTTTGCGGCAAACTCGGCATGGAAGTGCTTAACTCTGCCGGAACCGGCTTGCCTTCCAAAATTTTGAAGCGGATTTCCATATCACGATTAATTTTATCAAGTTTTTGATCAATGTTTTTGATACTGTGTTCCATTTCATCAATTCGACCATTCAGTTTTCGCACATTTTCTTCCCATTGTGTCACTTTTGCCTGAAAGTCGGAATTTGCGGCAGATGCGCCTTTTTCAGAGCTCTCTACGCCTCGATACACCTGACGTTGCAAAACCTTAACATCTTCTCTGATTTGGTCAAGCTCGCGCGACCAATCCGCCGCCCGAACCGTGGTAACATAACACAACACTGAACCGATTAAACCGATATAAAAAATATTTTTCATCAATAAATCCTCCAAACTGTTTATTATCATATATAATAAATCGGCAAAATCAAACGGATACTTATTATTTAGCCACAAGTTTTAGTAAGATAACAAAAATCCCGCATATTTGCGGGATTTCGGCATTGTTTCAAAATAAGAAATTAAATTTTTTCAACTTGATTATAATCCAATTCCATCGGCGTTTCACGACCGAAAATTGAGAAGAGAACCGTTAAGCGATTTTTTTCCGGATCAACATCACGCACCGTGCCGATAAACGACATAAACGCACCTTCGGTCACGCGAACTTGTTCCCCGATTTCAAACATAACCTCAGACGGTGTACGGCCGGTGCCTTCTTCAATTTGGTCCATAATGCGTTGAACTTCGGCATCGCTAATCGGCATCGGTTTAATACGGCTACCTAAAAAGCCACTGACGCGTGCGGTGTTTTTAATTACGAGCAAAGTCTCATCACGAGTTTGTGGGTCATCAATATCCATTTTGACCAAAATATATCCCGGAAAGAACTTTTGTTCCTTAACTTTCGGCTTATCTCCCTTGCGTGGAATCACCACATTTTCAGACGGCACCCATACTTCTTGGATACGATCTTCCATTTTTTTCAAAACAATTTGTTCCTTAATGGATTCGGCAACTTTCTTTTCCGAACCGGAATACACATTAACAACATACCAACGTGCTTGCATTTATCAAAATCCTTTAACCTAATTGCAAAATTTTATCTACGCCCCAACCTAAAACCATATCTACGGCAAAGAAAAAAGCCGTTGCAATGGCTACCAAAACAATAACCATTGTGCAGGTTGGAACAACTTCTTTTCTGGTCGGCCAAGTGACTTTTTTAATTTCTTGTTTCACTTGCCGAAAAAACTGAATAGGACTGATACTCATTTATTATCCTTGCATCAAAAATGACCGAAGTCACAATTAAACCTAAGGCAATATACATATTATTATTAAATAAAGTCAAGATGTTTATTCATAAAATGCAAAATTTTTTGCCTCCGTCGTTTGTGGCATTGACAAGTGTGGTATTTGCGATATGATACAAGAAAAAGATAAGGACTATGATGATGAATAAAGCGTATAAAATTTTATGCTATATTTTGTGCAGTTGGTTTGGAACGGGGTTTTGTCCCGTAGCTTCGGGCACAGCCGGTTCGTTTGCAACGTTGCCG
>OMQE01000021.1 GCA_900313155.1 uncultured Rhodospirillaceae bacterium
ATTGACCAAGGCAAAAATACTGACCTCTATCAAGGTATTGTCGATTTGAAAGGTAAAAATTTGGCCGAATGCGCCATGCGCTATTTTAAGCAATCGGAACAAATTGATACGTATTTGCGTTTGTTTGTGCGTCCGGACGGCAAAGAATGGCAAGCCGCCGGTATCTTAATCCAAAAAATGCCGGCAAACGGCGGAAAAGAAAGCGAATCGCCGGAAAACGCAGAAGAACTGTGGAACGAAGCCAAAATTTTGACCGATAGTCTTAAAGACGAAGAAATTTTTGACCGTAACTTACCGTTAGAAGATATTTTGTATCGTCTGTATCACGAACACAAAGTGGCCGTGGTCAAAGAAAGCGAATACCATTTCGGGTGCAGGTGCAGTCGAGAAAAACTTTTTGCCACTTTGAGTAATATGAAGCCGGAAGATATTGAATCTTTGGCCGAAAACGGCAAAATTGTCGCAACCTGCAATTTTTGCGGACAAACTTATAGCTTTGATAAAGGCGAACTGATTAAACACTGATATTTTATTTCCTGCTTTTGTTTATTTTAAAGTGTGCACCTTTATATAAAGCTTGAAAAATATTTTTTGGCGCGCTAAATATGAAACAAACAAAAGAAAAAACGTTATTTTGGACGGACACGTCAGTGGTGTGAAAAAGATGCGGTTGTTTTTATGAACAATCTGCGATGGTGGTGTAAATTTTTACGCTTTAAGGTCCAAATGACGAAGATAAAGGAAAACAAATGTATGACGTTTGGCAAATAAGGAAAGATTTTCCAATTTTACAGCACATGGTTAATGGTCGGCCGGTGGCGTTCTTGGATACCGCCGCTTCAGCGCAAAAACCTTATCAGGTGCTTGATAAAATGCGTATGGTATATGAAACGGCTTATGCTAATGCACACCGCGGTTCATACACTTTCGCCGAAGAAATTACGACTGAATTTGAGGCAGCGCGACAGACCGTGCAGAAGTTTTTAAATGCTAAAGAGCCGCGAGAAATTGTTTTTACACGAAATGCCACAGAATCAATCAATCTGGTGGCTGCTACGTGGGCAATGCAAAATTTGCGTTCCGGTGACGAAATTTTGATTAGCCAAGCCGAGCATCATGCCAATTTGGTTCCGTGGCAAAATATATGTGAAATAACCGGTGCTAAATTAGTCGTTTTCCCGATTGCCGATGACGGTTCATACATCAAAGAAGAATATGAAAAGCATTTGAATGAGCATACAAAATTAGTGGCAATAACCGCAATGAGCAATGTTCTGGGCACGGTTTTCCCTATTAAAGAAATGGCGAAAAAAGCGCATGATGCCGGAGCTGAAATTTTGGTAGATGCTTGCCAATATGCGGTGCACAACAAAATTGATGTGCAAGATTGGGACTGCGATTTTTTAGCGTTTTCGGGGCATAAAACATACGGCCCGACCGGCATTGGAGCGCTATATGGCAAAGCGGAAATTATGGAAAATATGCCGCCTTATCAGTTTGGCGGAGATATGATAGACCATGTGACTTATCAACACACTTCCTTTGCCGACATTCCGGCTCGTTTTGAAGCCGGAACTGCCGCTTCGGTGCAGGCTATCGGCATGGCGGAAGGGTTAAAATATATGCTTGCTTTGGGTATGGAAAATATAGAAGCGCACGAAGCAGAATTGACGCATTATGCAACCATGCGCTTAAATGAAGTGCCACACTTAACACAAGTGGGAACGGCAAAAAACAAAGGCGGTGTGTTTAGTTTTGATATATCCGGTATTCACCCGCAAGATTTGGCATTTGTGCTCAATAAAGAAAATGTGGCCGTGCGAACCGGACATCATTGCGCCGAACCATTGGTTAATCGGCTGGGATATACTTCTTTGGCACGCGCTTCATTAGGCTTGTATTCCACCAAAGAAGATATTGATGCCCTTGTAACCGCACTGTTGAAAGCAGAAAGATTTTTCAGAGAAGAATAGTATGACGGAAGAAGTAAAAAATAACACGGAAAATACTCAAATCGGGGCAACCGAAAGCCGTTTGTTGCAAGCCATGAGTGTGGCAGAAGAAACATTGGAAGAACAGGTAGCGCCGGTAGAGTTTTCGGCTTATGCCGGTGAAGCATTGGCAGAAGGCGAAAACAAAGCAAAAATGATAGATATTGTGGAGCAAATTCGTACTGTCAGCGATCCGGAAATTCCGATAAATGTTTATGACATGGGGCTGATTTATAAAATTGACCAAAACGACGCCGGCGATTTATATATTGAGATGACCTTAACGGCACCGACTTGTCCGATTGCCGGTGTGTTGCCGCAACAAGTTGCCGATGCGGCAGCACAAACGCAAGGTGTGGGCAAAGTCGAAGTCAAATTGGTATGGGAGCCGGCATGGACGCCGGATAAAATGACTGACGAGGCCAAAGAAATGTTGGAGCTGATTTAATGGATATTGATGAGTTAATTGACAATTTTGCCTTTTTTGAAAACTGGGAAGAAAAATATCAATATGTTATAGATTTAGGCCGCAAGCTGGAACCATTGGAAGCGTGTTATAAAACCGACGAATGGAAAGTTAAAGGTTGTCAATCGCAAGTGTGGTTGGTGCCGACTTTTGCACCGAACAGCATCCATTTTTGCGGTGACAGCGACGCCATATTGGTGAAAGGGATTATTGCCATTGTGCTGATGATTTATAATGACAAATCAGCAGAAGAAATAAAAAGTATTGATGTTGCAAAAATTTTTGCTAAACTGGGATTGGAAGAAAATTTGACACCAAGCCGACGCAACGGTATGATGTCTATGGTGGAGAAAATTCGGCAATATGCCGATGGAGCAACACGGGCGGACTAGATGAATATTCATGAATATCAGGCCAAGCAAATTTTAGCGCAATACGGAATTAGCGTTCCGGCAGGCGGTATTGCCTATACACCGGCTGAAGCTAAACGGGTGGCGCAACATATATCGGCACGCGGACCGTGGATGCTTAAAGCTCAAATTCAGGCCGGCGCACGACACAGCGGACATTTTATCGGCAATTCTGCAACGCCCAAAGGCGGTATTCGGCAGGTTACGCAAATTCGCAATTTATCATACGAAGCGGCACAAATGCTCAATAATACCTTGGTAACTGACCAAACAGGTCCGAAAGGACGTTTGGTCAGCAAGGTTTATGTAGAAGCCTTCAAACAGGTTAAGCATCTTTTTTATGCCGGTATGATTATTGATACTTCTGTTCCCGCGGTGACGCTGTTGATATCTGATGTTATTGATGAAGATATTATGAAAATTGCCGATATTTCGCGTGAAAAAATTTTGCGTTTGCCATTGGCTTATGACGCACCTTTGAGTGATGAACAAATTAAGACTATTTTAGACTTTTTACTGCTGGATAAAAGTTACAGTGATGGTTTTAAGGATTTTTTGAATAAACTTCGCGTGACGTTTATCAATTTAGATGCGCAAATGATTGAAATTAACCCTGTTGGCGTGATGCGCAATAAAAAACTGATAGCACTCGACTCTAAAATCAATTTTGATGATAATGCCATGTTCCGGCATCCGGATATTTTGCGAATGCAAGATGATTATGAAGAAGACCCGCGTACCTTAAAAGCGCAACGCTGTGGATTTCATTATCGGGAATTTGAAGGCAATATCGGTTGTGTTGTCAATGGCGACGGGTTGGCATTGGAAGCCATTGATGTTATTCGTTCTAAGGGATATAGCGCCGCTTGTGCGCTTAATGTCAAAGGCGGAGTGGATAAAGACCGTATTGCCGCCGGTATCAAAATCATTATGACAAACCCGAGGGTTGAGGGCGTGTTGATAAATATTTTAGGTGGTTTTTTGCGCTGTAATCTGATTGCCGATGGCATTATTACAGCCACGCAAGAAGTGGGAATGAATGTTCCGATGGTGGTGCGGTTGGAAGGAACCAATAAGGAAGAAGCCAAGGCTATTTTGAACGAATCTAAATTACCGATAGTTTTTGCCGACAATACGGATGAGGCTATTGATAAGCTGATTAAGCAAATGGAGGTCAACGACTGATGTCTGTTTTAGCCAATAAAAACACACGTGTTTTGGTGCAGGGAATTACCGGTATTCAGGCCTCGTTCCACGTGAAACGCTCTATGGATAACGGCACCAATGTTGTTGCCGGAACATCTCCGCAATTCAGTGAAAAAGAGCACTTAGGTGTGCCGGTTTTTGCCACCGTTCAGGAAGTGGTAAAAAATATGCCGATAGATGCCAGTGTTTTGTTTGTGCCGGCACGTGCAGTCAAACAAGCTGTTCGGGAAGCTGTTGAAGCTAAAATTAAGCTGATTGTTTCTATTGCGCAAGGTGTTCCGGTGCATGATATGCTTGAAATTAAGGCGATGCTTAACGGCTCGGAGACCTTAATGATTGGGCCGAACACGCCGGGGTTGATAACACCTGATGAAGCACGGCTGGGCATTTTTCCGGAAAATATCCATCATAAAGGAAATGTGGGTATTATCTCACGTGCTTCAACGCTGACTTATGAAGGAGTGATAGAAACCAATCTTGCCGGCTTAGGGCAGTCAACCGTTATCGGTTTGGGTGATGATATGATTGTCGGAACCGACTATTGTCCGCTTCTAACGCATTTTATGGAAGATGACGAAACGAAAGCCATTGTGCTGATAGGCAAAGCCGACAATGTGTATGAACAAATGGCCGCCGAACACTATGCCGCTATGACTCATAAAAAGCCTGTGATTGCCTTTGTTGCCGGTGAAACTTTGACATATTCGGCACCGATGGGTTATGCGGCAGATATTATCACGCATGGTTTATCATCTATTCAGGATAAGAAAAAATTTATGAAGCAATCCGGTATGATTGTGGTTGAGCAAATGAGTCAAATTCATACGGCTCTGGCGGAACTGAAACTTTTATGAATCTTTTGCTGAAATATTTTATCAATACCATTTTACCGCCACGTTGCATCAGATGCGGCAAGATTTTGAGCGAGCGTAACGGCTTGTGCGCCGATTGCTTTCAAAAAATCAATTTTGTAGCAGAACCGTATTGCGCGCGTTGCGGTGTTCCTTTTGTCAGCCAAAGTGAACAATATAACAGCATCGGGCAGTTATGCGGCGCGTGTCTTCATGAGAAAAGACCTGTGTTTGCCCTACGGCGTTTTGCGTTTGTTTATGATGATGAAGCTAAAAACTTAGTTTTAGGTTTTAAGTTTTTGGATAAAACAAACTATGCCGAAGTTTTGGCAAATATGCTACGTCGTGCCGGCGCCGATATCTGGCAACAACAGCCGGATTTGCTGATACCCGTTCCTATTCATCGGCGGCGGTTGTTGGAGCGAAAATATAATCAATCGGCGCTTCTGGCAAGAGAACTTGCCAAACAAACAGGCATTACGGCGGAATATTCGGCTTTGCAACGTGTGCGCCATACGGTGCCGCAGGTTCAGCTTTCCGGTCAAGCCCGACGCCATAATTTGAAGCACGCTTTTGATGTAAAATCGGTGCAAAAAATTAAGGGTAAAAAAGTGGTGCTGATTGATGATGTTGAAACTACCGGTGCAACGCTCAACGAGTGTGCCAAAGCCTTAAAGAAAGCCGGCGCTTCTAAAATTTATGCCTTAACCTTAGCTCGCACAATGAAGTGACAACCCCACTGACCTTGCAATCGGCTATGTACCGACCGGCACACCCCCGTGTGCCTTTCGCTGGTAGTCAAACTTCCTCTTGGAAGTTCGGCCTTCTCGGATACCAACAAAAAACGCCCCATTCGGAGCGTTTCTTTTGTTGGTGCCCTGAAGAAGACTCGAACTTCCACTGCCTGAGGCAACATGCACCTGAAGCATGCGCGTCTACCAATTCCGCCATCAGGGC
>OMQE01000138.1 GCA_900313155.1 uncultured Rhodospirillaceae bacterium
GTTTTCGCCCTGACCGGCCATAATACTGAAGCCTTCCAAGTTCATTACCGATTTTACAGCCGATTCACCTTGTGCCGCTTTCAAAATCTTTTGGTTAACGGCTTTGGTACGCACATTAGATGCACCTTCCGGCAACTGAACGTTAATCATAATCACCCCTTGGTCCTCGGCTGGCAAGAATGATGTTGCCGTCACTTTTAGGAAAAAGCCGATACTTAAAACCAGAATGCCTAAAATAAAGACAATAATACTGATTTTGCGCCCCAAATAGCCGATCACAATCAAATATTTGCTGGTTGCACCGGCAATAAAGCGGTTGAACCACCCCAGCGCACCGGTATGCTTTTCTTCAAACGGTCGCAAAAACGTTGCCGACAGTGCCGGTGAAAGCGTTAAAGCGTTAATTGAAGAAAAGGTCACGGCAAAGCTGATGGTAATGGCAAATTGTTGATAAATTTTACCGGTAATGCCGCCCATAAAAGCAATCGGCACAAAAATAGCCAGCAACACCAGTGTTGTTGCCACCACGGCCGAAGATACCTGTTCCATGGCTTTGGTTGCCGCTTCTTTCGGCGAAAGGTTCTCCGACTGCATCAAGAACAGCGAACGTTCCACCACCACAATGGCATCGTCCACCACCAAACCGATGGCAAGCACCAAACCGAATAAGGTTAAAATGTTTAAGTTAAAGCCCAGTGCCTTCATTACGGCGAAAGTGGCTAAAATAGATACCGGAATGGCAATGGAAGGCACTAATGTTGCCCGCCAGTCCTGCAAAAAGATGTAGCACACAAACACCACTAAAGCAAAAGTCAAAAACAACGTGAAGAACACCTCTTCAATAGAGGCTAGAATAAAATCGGTGGTGTCCACAAAAATTTTAACTTCCAAGTCTTTCGGGTAAAAACGTTGCAGTTTCGCCAGTTCGGCTTTAACAGCCTTCATGGCGTTCACGGCGTTGGCACCTGATGACTTGTTGATTAAAATGGCAACGGAAGGTCTGCCGTCCACGGTGGAATTTAACAAATAGTTTTCCGAGCCAAGCTCCACACGGGCAATGTCTTTCAAACGCACCAAACCGCCTTCTTCAGCCGTTCTGATAATAATGTTTTCGAAATCTTTCGGGTCGTTTAAGCGTCCCTTTGTTTCAAGTGAATAAACCAAAACCTGCTTACCGTCCCCCGGTGCCGAACCGATTGAACCCAACGACGGTTGCACGTTCTGACTGCGAATGGCGTTCTTAATTGTATCCAGCGGAATGTTCAATGCCGTTGCTTTGTCGGCATCAATCCATACACGCATAGAGGTCGCTGACCCCATAACATTGACTTCACCAACGCCATAAGCACGGCTGAGCGCAATCTTAATGTTGTTTTCAACGTAGTTGTTCAAAAAGTTACTGTCATAAGTTCCATTTGGCGAAGTAACCTGCAAAAACGCCAAAATGTCTGACGAGCGCCGACGCACCGTCACCCCGATATCTTGCACTTCAGTCGGCAAAGTTGCCACCACTTGCTGAATACGGTTTTGCACTTTTACTTGGTCAATATCCGGATCGGTTCCGGTCTCAAACACCACCGAAAGCTGATACGCACCGGAGTTGTAAGAATTTGACGACATATACAGCATATTTTCAATACCATTGATGGCTTTTTCAAGCGGAATACCCACATTGTTAGCCACCGTTTCGGCACTTGCCCCCGGATATGTGGTCGAAACCATAATTTCCGGTGGCGCAATTTCCGGATACATACCAATCGGCATCGTCATTACCGAAACAACACCTGCCAATGCCATCACAATGGCGATAACCACGGCAAAACGCGGTCTGTCAATAAAAAATTTAGAAAACATCTTGCGCTAATCCTCTTATTTATCTGCCAAAATACCAACCTTAATCGGCGAACCGTTCTGAATTTTCACGTTGCCTTGAACAATGATTTTTTCATCTTTATTCAAACCGCTTAACACCACCTGTTCAGTGCCGTTAATTGCATCTCCAAGCACCACGCGGCGTTGTTCAGCAACCCCGTGCCAGTCGTTTTCTTTGCTGGTTTCCGGATTGATTTTGGCAATATAAACATAAGCACCGTCTTTGTCATAATTTACGGCGGTCTGCGGAATCACAACTTTGATGTCCGGCTCGTTATCCGTAATAGCTGACTGCACATAATTCCCCGGAATAAGGCGTCCGGATTTGTTAGCCACATCGGCATAAACCGTAATGGTTGCCGTGTTGGTGTTAACGGCATTGTCAATAAACTTGTTAACCACATCTTCGCTAATGGTTTCACCGGTGGCTAAGGTTATGCGCATTTTCAAGTCTTTATCGGCATAATCTTTTTGTTGCAACGATGCCACTTCTTTGTCTGTCAATGAAAAGCTGATACGTACCGGATCAACTTGCACAATGCGCGCCAACACCACACTGGAGGCCATCACATAGTTGCCCTTGGTCACCAGTGCTTTACCAATTTTACCACTGATAGGCGCTGTTACCTTGGTTTCATCTAAATCTTTCTTGGCAACGTCTAAATTGGCATGCGCTTCTTCAACCGCCGCCTTAGCCTGTAAATAGGCGCTTTCCGAAGTATCAAACGTTGCTTTTGATGCAAATTTTTCGTTGCTTAATTTCACTTGGCGATTGTAATCGCGTTCAGCTTTAACCAGATTAGCTTGAGCACTATCAAGTTTAGCTTTTGCCAGCTCATAAGCAGCCTCATATTTCACCGGATCAATTTCAAACAAAACATCACCTTCTTTAACAAGGCTACCTTCGGTGAACAATACTTTTTCCACCGTTCCGGTTACCTGCGGCAACACATTAACCTCGTTAATGGCTTCAATATACGAAATTTTATCATTAAAAGGAGCCACATCTTTCTCGTGTGTATCTTGTGCCAACACATAAACCTCACCGCCCATGCCCATCATGTTCGGCGTTGGCGACAACCGACCTTTGAGATACCACCCAACGGCCACACATAACACAAACAGCCCGATTTTTTTAGAAACGTCCAATAAGTTCGGATAGTTAATTTTCATTGTTTTCTTCCTTTGTTTTGATACTATTAAAAATAAGGTTAAAACCGGTTTCAACGGCGGTGTCAAAATCTTGGCTCAGCCGCTTGGTAAAATAACCTTCCAAAATTCCACTATACATCATACGCAATATCTCGGATATAGCCACAACGTCAACTTCAGGACGAATTTTGCCGCGTTCTTGCAGGCTTCTCAAACTTTCAAACATTAAATTGCGTCCAATATTTTGCGTTTGTTCAATAGACGGCCGCACCTTGCTTATAATGCTTTCGCTCCACTCCATTTGGCTGGTGATGAAAAACAAAAATTTTGAAAATTTTTCATCTTCCCTGATGTGCTTATTCATCAACAGCTCCATATCAATAATATCCTGAAAATCCAGCTCTCCGCGTTCGTTCAGAAAGTTATTGATCATCACCATGTGCCGTGAGGCAAAATCGTTAATCAGCGCCGCAACAATATCCGGTTTGTTGCGAAAATACCAATAAACCGCACCTTTGGTCAAATTGATTCGTTTGGCAATTTCATCAAAAGTTGTTTTGGAATATCCTTTTTCACAAAAAATATCCATAGCAGATGACAAAATTGCTCTTTTTGTCTGTTCAGCATCTTCTTTAGTTCGACGCATTATTATATCCTTGCAAAAATATTCATACTACAACGTATGTATATATACAACTCATTTAAATATGCAACATTTTTTTTATACATTCCGGTATGTATATTTATAAAAGACACCAAACAAGCAAATTTTTTAGTGTTTTTATTGAGCCCAAGCCGGTCCGTTTGGCTGTTGAACATTTTTGCTAACAGGCTGATTTTGCTTTATATCTTCAGGCGTTAAATAGGTTTTAGTCTCAATTTTATTCTGAAGCGGGGTGATTGTTTGTCCTTCTTCCAAACCACCGTCATTTTCCGGTTCTTCAACCCAACCGCCGCCTAATTCGTCCTCAAAACCTACGTCTAGGGATGTATGAGCCATAAACAAAGCATTTTCCAACAATTCGGCGTGCTCTTTAGTTAAGAAAACAAGGCACTCATTTTGCCCAACTTTTGCCCCAATATCAGCATTATCATAGGCAAATGCCGCCAGCGAGCAAATCCGATTGCGGTAGGCAATCCAGCTGTCATACATATCGCGATAATTGCCGCTTTGCAAATCCGGTCCGTTGTTCCACTTACCGACAAACTCATCATGTAGCAGTGTATTATACAAGTTTTTTACCTTTTTGGTGTAACGTTCAAATTCTGCGCCAAGACATTCATTTTCCGTATTTTTTTGAATTTTACGGCAGGTGTTGTATGCTTCGTCATGCTCGTCAATCTTGAATAAATCAACATCATTGCTATTTGTATTTTTATCTTTATAATTCAATAAGTTAATAACTTTATCCAAGTGCGCTTTGTGGTGTAGCGTATGATATAATGTGCATGAATATTTTTCGGTCACAATGGCCTCCACATTTTTGGCCGCCACATTCGAAAGTGAGCACAGTCTGTTACGATACGCCGTCCAACCGGCATACATATCGCGCAACATGGCAACATTTGCTTGCTGACTGCCGTTCCACCCCAACATTTTCCTATCGCCTAAAATTTGCCGATAGTCTTGCTTAGCAGCATTGAGGGCGCGCTTTGTTTGTTCTTGCACGCACGCATCTATGTCATTCGTAATTTTCAAACAATGCTTAAACTCTGCATCATCTTGATATTCTGGCATTTTTGCTTGTGCACAATTTAACAAACAACACCCTGTCACTATGGTCAACCAAAATTTTTTCATACCACCCTCGCTATTTGTTTTCTTAAGAAAGCATAATACTTTTGAAAAGTAAATACAAGATTAAAGTTCTGAAAAACCGACACCTTCTCGCAATATTTTTTGCGCCGAATATGTATATTGACCGGCATCATCATGCACCACAAACGGTGGTAAAATGCGGGCAGGGGCTTTAGAATCTTTTTGCGCCGAAACAATAATTCGCTTGGCGTCTTGCCCTTTTTTAGAATATATCGGCAACACCGTTAAGGCACCGGTCTTACCGTGTAAAATGGCGCAAATATGCGGCAAGGCTTCGGCTCGGTTGACCATATATAAACGCCCGAAAGGTTTGAGCATTTTAAGACAGAAATTTAACCAGCCTTCCAGTCCGCCATCGTTCAAATTGTGCGCGGTCGCCTTACTCAGATTCGGTGATGGAAGGTCGCTTTGGCTATATGGCGGATTACTCACAATCA
>OMQE01000140.1 GCA_900313155.1 uncultured Rhodospirillaceae bacterium
ACGATTGAAAATGCTTTGCGCAATTTTGTGCTCCGATACCCCGCGCGCCAACATTTTAACAATTATCGACATTAACTCTCGCAAACGCAGCTGTTCTGCAGACACGCGCTTTTCTTTAATTTTATGTTCTTCGGTATCTATTGTTTCTTGTTGTATATGGGCATGTTGTTGCATCACTTCTTTCAAGCGCTCATAATCTTCACGCACACCTAAAATATCATCCGATTCCGCTGAAGCCTCAACCAAACTGAGCGAAAGTTCTTTTTCCGCTTCCAACTGAGCGGCAGCTTCTTCATCAATTTCGCCCAAAAATTCATCAAGTTGGTCTGTTGTCTGATCTTCGCTTCTGAAGGTATCTATCACCGCCTTGATATAAATTACGCACAAAAGCACCAAAAATAAGGCAAATAAAGCAACAATCAATACCCCATCAGGTCCAAATTCCTCAATAATTCGTCCGTGAATTTTTTCATATTTCGCCACAAAAAAAGCCACCCAATTCTGCCAGTCCGTCTGGTTGGGGATTTTCCACGTCAAAACATCAAAAAATCGGTAAAAAAAGTGCATTGTTGCCTTTCCTGTTTCTTATCTTTAGCTAGGTATAGCCGAAAAGCGCCGAAATGTCCAGTATTCGTTTTATTTTTAGTGCAATATTTTACTTTTAATCAGTTCTATAAATTCATTATCTTCTGTTTTTTTTGCAAATTCAAGAGCTTGTTTGGAATATGTATGGGCTTGTTCAATATTTCCGCGTAATTGTTGTGTAATTGCTAAATTAACGGCATCTGCCGCCGCACCGGTATATCGATTACTTTGTTGTTCCAACGTCAATGATTTTTGCAACCACTTTTCGGCTACGGACAAATTATTGTTTTCCATATTTATAAGCCCGAGCAAGCTATATACATTAGCAACATGAAAACCGCTCTTATGCTTTTTGAGTACGTTCAAAATTTGCTTTGAAAGTTTTTCGGCTTGAGCAAACTTATTGATTTTGCATAAGGCGTTTGCCGTACTGTATCCGCTTTCGGCGTAAGCTGTGTAATTGCGTTGTTGCAAATACAATTCCGCCGCCTTTTGTAAAGAGCTGACGGCTTTAGAATAGTTCATTTTTTCGTAAAAAATTTGACCTTCCAACTGCAAACAAAACGCCAATCCTATGTTATGATGCATTTTTTCATAAAACCGATGCGTTTTTCTAACCTTTTTCAGCGCCACGTCAATTTTACCCGACGTCAATTCCAAAAGCGCTTGCTGATTGATAATATCTGCCTGCATTTTTTCTGTTGGCGCTAACAGCAATGCTTGTTCATAATATGCTTCTGCTTCTTCATTTCGCCCTTCAAACAGCATTAACATACCTTTAGATGCAATAGCGGCGGAAAGATGAAGCACCGCCCCTTGCAAGCGATATATTTTAATGGCGGCATCTAACATTGTTTCAGCAGTGTCATTCATACAGCATAAACGATATATTTCCGCCAATTTTATGTAGCAAGCTGCTTCTTCAGCCACATAACCTCTTTTTTTAAAAAATTTCAACGCCCTTTGTAAATGTTGCACGGCATTTTGCATATCTCCCGAATTTATGCACAGATGAGTTTGCATATAATCATTGTAAGCGCGTGCAATTTGGTGCAGTTTGCGCTGTTGCATTTGTTCCAGCCAAACCTGCGCCTGTTCAACCCCAAACATTTGCCAAGCCACCAGCGGGCGCAACGCGGCATAATGATACTGAAAATATGGTATTTGCTTACGCTTTTTCAAATTAGTAAAAGATTTTGCCAAACAATGATGAGCCAACAGCAAATCGGCCAACAATCCGTTTTTTGTTCGCAAAATATCCACTGCTTCATTAACCCTGCCTCCGGTCAGTTTTGCCAGAGCCTTTTTGGCTTTTTTATGTCGTCTGAAATAGAGATATTTCACGCTTTTATCAATAATCCAAGAACTGTATATCTGACTGCCGTCCATTTTTTGTTGTCGACGCAAAACATTTGTTCTCGCCATTTTTTGCAAATATTTCAACCGCGCCCGAATCCGCCACCACCCAAGGGGCAAAAGCAACACCACGGCTAAAATCAGCACAAAAAAAATATCTTCAAAAATATTCATCAACCTTTACACTATTTTAGCATTTAGCTAATATTCTTTTATAAATTCAAAGTAAATTATATAGGATATTTTTAAAATGGCTATTACAAAATTGACTTCTGACCAACTTTATCGCAAATGCGATGCTTCAAAATTTGATTTTAACAGCACGGCAGACTTGGAAGAGCGCCTTTCTGCCTTGGGACAAGACCGAGCCATCAGAGCTGTGGAACTTGGTGTGCACATCAAATCTCGCGGCTATAACTTGTTCTGCCTCGGTCCGGAAGGAACCGGTAAAACCAGCTTGGTTCAACGCGTATTGGAGCAAGAGGCCAAAAAACGTCCAACCCCTGACGAATGGGCGTATGTCTATAACTTTGAAGAACCGTATAAACCTTTGGCTATCAGCTTTCCGGCCGGCACAGCGTGTGACTTTGCTAAGGATATTGATGAGCTGATTTTTGAACTTTCAACCACGTTACCGGCATTGGTCGAATCGGACGAATACAAAGCCGCTCTCGGCATCATTCGCCAAAAATATAAATCTAAAAAAGAAGAATATGTCAATGTTTTGCAACGCAAGGCTAAAGGCAAACGCGTTTCGTTATTACACATGCAAATGGGCTTAGTTGTTGCGCCGATGAAAGATGGCGAAGTTTTAAGTCCTGATGCGTTTGATGAACTTCCTGATGATGAAAAACAGCTGATTATGGACGATTTGAACGCCATGCAGGAAGAAATTGAAAATGCAACGCAAACCTTACCACATTGGGAAGAAAAGCAAAAACACGAAATTGATGCTTTACGCGAAAAGTTTGTAAAATCTGCCGTTAAAGAGCCGATTGACACTTTGCGTGAAAAATATCGTAAATTACCGCAAGCAACTAAGTTTTTACGAGCCATTCAGAAAAATATTCTTGAAAATGTTGATGAATATGTACCTGAACCAAAAGCGCCGACAAATACAAATGAAGATGACCCGTTGCAGGCGCTCTTAAGCAAAGTGAAGCAACCGGAAGAAGACAAGTTTTCCAAACTCAAGGTTAATGTGATTGTTAAACACAAGCCGGACTCCGGTGCACCAATAGTCATACTTGACCACCCGACGCAAGGTAATTTAGTCGGTAAGGTTGAACGAATCCAGCAATATGGTGCGCTTTTAACCGATTTTACGTTAATTAAAGGTGGCGCTTTGCACCGAGCTAACGGCGGCTTTTTATTGCTCGACGCTCGCAAAGTTTTGGAACAACCTTTTGCCTGGGATTCTCTTAAACGCGCCATTGCTTCCAAGTGCATCAAAATTGAAGCGCCTAGCGAAGAAACCAGCTTTACCACCATTTCATTAGATCCTCAACCGATTCCGCTTAACATTAAAGTGGTGTTAACGGGCGATTTTGAAATTTATGACCTTCTTTGTGAGCGTGATCCGGATTTCAGAGATTTCTTTAAGGTTGAAGCTGATTTTGGTATCATTATGGATCGAAACGACGAAAATGAGATCGAATATGCCAAACTTATCGGTTCGTTATCTAAAAAGAAAGGACTGCGCTCGCTGAACAAACAAGCTGTGGCTCGAGTTATTGAATATGCCTCCCGCTTGGCCGGAAGCTCACACAAATTAACGGCACATATTTCTTCTATCGGAGATTTGTTGCGCGAAGCAGACTATTGGGCGCGCCAGTCAAAATCTAAACAAATCGGCAAAAATCATATAGACCAAGCCATTGACGAGCAAATTTATCGCTCTGACCGAATTAAAACCGAAATGCTTGAACAAATTGACAAAGGGACGATTTTGATGGATGTTCAAGGTGAACGTGTGGGACAAATCAACGGTCTGGTCGTTTATGATTTTTCCAGCTACTCATTTGGCAAACCGGCACGTATTACCACTCAAGTCCGCATTGGTAAAGGAGATTTTGTGGATATTGAACGCGAAATTGCCATGAGCGGTCCTATTCATACCAAAGGTGTGTTAATATTGAAGTCGTTGCTGTCCAATCGCTTTGCCAAACACATGCCTCTATCGCTTTCGGCTTCTATTGTTTTTGAGCAATCGTATGGCGGTGTTGACGGTGACAGTGCTTCTTCCACCGAATATTACTGCATGTTATCAGCCATTACCGGAGTTCCGATTAAGCAAAATATTGCGGTAACGGGTTCCATTAACCAGTTTGGTGAAATTCAGCCGATTGGCGGGGTTAATGAAAAAATCGAAGGCTTTTTTGATGTTTGTAAACATGGCGGCTTAACCGGTACTCAAGGTGTTATTATTCCGCACACAAACATTGAAAGTTTGATGCTTCGTGCCGATATTTTACAAGCCGTAGATGACGGAAAATTTAGTATTTATGCCATTGATACGGTTGACGACGGTATCGAAATTTTAACCGGTATCAAAGCCGGAAGCCCGAATACAAAAGGCGAATACCCGAAAGGCACAATCAATCGTATGGTGCAAGACAGCTTGAAACAATTTTATGCTGACTATGCCCGCTATGCTAAAGAAACGCACGGCTGTATGTAGAAAAAAAGTATTGGGATTTTATAACAATACCACTCTTCGTTTCTCTTTGCGATGAGTGGTGTTTTTTTATTTCAAAATGTTCATTTTCTGTTTTTAATTTATAAATTTTGTGTTAGAATATTTGACGATGGAAAAAGAAGAATTAACTTTAGCTTTGCTTAATTGGTATAAGGGAAATGGACGAATTTTGCCGTGGCGATACAAAGGCGGCGCTCACCCCGACCCTTATGTTGTGTTTGTATCTGAAATTATGTTGCAGCAAACCACCGTGGCAACGGTGTTAACCTATTTTGAGCGGTTTATGAGACGTTTTCCAACCGTGCAAGATTTAGCTCAAGCAAGCCAAGACGAAATTTATGCCTATTGGCAGGGATTGGGATATTACGCTCGGGCACGTTCATTGCACCAAACTGCGCAAGCGGTGTGCTCACAATATGGCGGTGTTTTTCCGCATACACGCTCTGAGGTATCAAAGCTAAAAGGCTTCGGTCCTTACACAATTGCCAGTTTTTTGGCATTAGCCTACAATTTGCCGGAAACGGTGGTTGATGGTAATGTGATGCGGATTATGTGTCGGCTGAACCGCTGGACTCAACCATTAGATGAAATGATGTTGCAAATTCGCTCTTTTGCCGCAGAACTGACTTCTGAAAAACAACCGGCAGACTATGCTTCGGCAATTATGGATTTAGGAGCAACGGTTTGCACGCCGAAAAAGCCCAAATGCCACGTTTGTCCATGGAAAGATTATTGTCAAAGCGCCAATACCGATAATGTGGAACAAATCCCTCAGCGCGCCAAGATGACAAAGAAAGAATTTAACGGCTATGTTTGGGTGATAAAAAATCAGCATAATGAAGTATTATTACGCAAACGAACAGAAAAAGGTTTGTTGCACGGACTATATGAATTGCCGTGGAGTGAGGATAAAATTTATCAAAGAGCACAAGACAGCGGCAAAAGCGTATCGCATATTTTTACGCATATAAAAATGACATTGAAGATTATGTTGATAGAGGCAAAAACTTGTGATGACGGCTTTTTTGTGCCGTTAGAAAAGATGCATGAATATCCGATGTCGACGTTAATGAAAAAAATTTTGCACAAAATATAAAAAAGTTATAGACATTTGTAAAAAAACATATTATAAAGCTTTTCGTAACTGATGGCCAGATAGCTCAGTTGGTAGAGCAGAGGACTGAAAATCCTCGTGTCGGCGGTTCGATCCCGTCTCTGGCCACCATTAAAA
>OMQE01000141.1 GCA_900313155.1 uncultured Rhodospirillaceae bacterium
ATAAAATGAAGGAGGTCTGGTTTTAGCTTGCGTTACATACTTCAGCTTAATTCGACGCTTGTTTTTGCCGAGCGGAGCCGGATTTTGTTCTTGCACTTCAGCAAACCATTTATTGAGTGGCGCTGTCGGAATGCGCATATTCCAACGTTTATATACTTTTTGAACGGCACTCATCAACTTATCCAGCCCTTCTTTTTTTAAAGCAGAAATGGTTACAGTCGGCACACCGGCAACTTGCGTTAACGAAGTTTCAAGTTTATAGTTCAGACGTTCAATGGCTTCTTTGCGATTGGCAATATCCCACTTATTAACCGCAATAACCAAAGCGCGACCTTCATCAATTACCTTGCGGGCAATTGTTAAATCTTGCTTATCCAAAACAGCATCTGCGTCCAAAACCAGAACGACGACTTGAGCCATGTTGGCGGCATAAATTGTGCTTTCTACCGACATTTTTTCGAGCGAATCGCTCACTTTGGACTGACGGCGCAAACCGGCCGTATCAACTAATTTAAAACGCTGATTTTGCCATGTCCATTCTGTGGTGATGGCATCACGAGTCATGCCTGCTTCAGGACCGGTGAGCATGCGTTCATCGCCGAGCAAAGCATTTACCAAAGTCGATTTGCCAACATTCGGTCGGCCGACAAAAGCAATTTGAATTGGACGCGTGTTTTGCCCTTCTTCATTTTGCATATTTGGATTATTTTCTTGTTCTTGTGCCGCCTTTTTTTCGTCTATGTCGGCTAATTCCATATATAAATCATCAAAGCCGATACCATGCTCGGCAGAAAAAGGAATCGGCTGACCAAGCCCTAGTTTATATGCTTCGTGAATAGCGTCTTCTTGCTTTTTACCTTCGCATTTATTGGCTAACAACAAAACAGGCTTTTGAGTTTTTCGCACTAAATCGGCAAAAAATTCATCATACGGTTGCAGACCGGCACGAGCATCAAACATAAACAAACAAACATCTGCATCGTTTATTGCCATCTGGGTTTGTTTCCACATTCGTTGTTCCATATTATCAACGGTAGAATATTCGTAACCGGCGGTGTCAATCAGCGACAATTCTAAATCTTTAAGCTTGGCCGGTGCCATTTTACGGTCACGCGTAACCCCCGGTTTGTCGTGCACAATAGCCAGTTTTTTGCCAACCAAGCGATTAAAAAGTGTGGATTTGCCAACATTCGGACGACCTATAATAGCAACCGTTAACAAGTTTCGTTCTCCTATTTATATGCCAAAAGTTTGGCATTGGCGGTAACAAATAAGACATAACCGTTGGCCGCAACCGGAGCAGCATTGAGTTCTTCATCGGTATCTAAACGGTCAGTTAAATCGCCGGTTTTAGGGTTATAAAACAACACATCGCCATTTGAAAGAGCGACAACTAATCGGCTGTCTATCATCACCGGAGCAAATATGCGGTCACTTTCTTCTTTTTCGCCAAAATCAATATTTTTAGCCCACAAAATACGTCCGTTTGCTTTATTTAAAGCCACCAATTCTTGTTTGCCTGTCACTACATAAAGCGTATTTCCGGCTAAAAGCGGTGTATTGATGCCACCAATGGCCTTTTCCCAAATGCGGGTACCGGTGCGTATATCAATGGCTGCCATAACATTAGAACGCCCCAAAGCATAGACTTTGCCGCCTTCAACCACAGGTGCCGCCTTAATGGTGTGTAGATAGGTTGATGAGTATGCCTGACGTTGCGAAATGAGCGTGTCTGACCACAATGGTGTGCCGATTGTGCCGTTAAATGCTTGTAATTCGCCGTTGGAAAAGCCGGTCACAACAACGTCTAAAGACGGGCTGTATGCCGGTGTTGAACCGCCAACCATAGTGGTGTTTTCCATGGCGATATCATATTCCCAAAGTTTTTCTCCATTTTTAATATTGAGTGCGTAGAACTTATTATCAACACTTTGGATGAGTAACTTTCCGGCGGCAATAACCGGCGCAATGCGCAACAATGTGTGCATATCTTTTTGCCACAAAATTTTGCCGTCTTCGGCATTAACGGCATAGATAACGCCAAAACCGGTGGTGGCATAGATAACACCGCCTTCCATAGCCATACCGACACCCTTAATAGCGGTATCATCAACATATTTTTGTTTTGCCTCGAGTTCTGTGCCCCAAAGAGTTTCGCCATCATTCAAATTAAAGGCGCGCATCAATCCTTCAGCGTCGAGTGTGTAGGCAACATTGCCGTTAATAAGCGGTTGAGAAATCAAAAATTCGTGCTTGGAACTACCTTTTCCGAAGTCAGCCTTCCACGCGCGGGCAAACTTGGCACCCATTTGAGCGTTCGGGATTACATGTTGGGCGTTAACGTCTGTTTGGCGCCAGCCGGCAATGGCAGTCGGTGTCGGAAGTTGAATTTGAGAAGCACCGTCTGCGACCTCGGCTTTAACAGAAGCCTCTTGATCCAAAACAGAAACACGCGTTCCCTGCGGTAACACTTTATTAGAGCAACCGCAAAGCAAACCCAATGCCAGTAAGCTACTGGTTATGGTCATAAAATTAGGTTTCAACATACTATCCCTTTCTTAAAAATTACATATCACTCAATGAATTGAGCATATCTTGAACTTTGGTGCGGAAATTTTCCGGCAAGTCCTTAATTTTCAATATATTTTCATAAATTGTTTGCGCCGTGTCAACATCGCCGTCACGAATAGCGGCCATGGCAAGCAAATCTTGCGCCAGCGGTGACCAAGATGTATTCTCTGCAATCAGCGGTTTCAACATAGCCTCAAATTCTGCACGAGGCATGGTATCTACCCGATAGGTGGCCAATTTAACTAAAGCAATATGTTTCACTTCGTCATTAACTGTATTATCATCAAGCAGGTTTTGCAAAGTGGCTAAAGCTTCTTCTGTTTTGTCTTGGCTGAACAAAACGTTGGCAATTTGCAATTTGGCAAAATCACTGAAAATTCCCTGATTATCGCCGGCAATTTTTTGCAAAGCTTCTAAAGTTTGTGTTGGATTATCTCGCAGTTGGGCTGCAACCATATAATTTTCGGTATTAGCTTGATTTTGTGCCACTTTCCAACTCTTAATGCGTTCAAACGAAACGGTGGCCGAAACAGCCAGCACAACAAACAAAATTACAAAAATACCATAGCGGTTCCATAGAACTTTGAAATTGTCGTTTTTAACATCTTCATTAACTTCGTTGATGAAAGCGTCGGTATATTCAGGATTAACTTGCGAGGTATCTTTGGAGATACGACGGGTTTTAACATTTGCTAACTTAACGTCAGCAGTTTTTTTTGCAGATGATTTTGTGGTATTCTTAGCCATATTGTTATTCCTTATTCAAAAAATTTTATTTACTCATATCAAAAAACGTTGCATAAAGCAAATGTTTTTTATTTAGACAGTTCTTTGATAATGAAACCTCTTACCCAGCGAAGGTCATCAATCGGCATATTTTTGCCGAAAATCAGGCTTTGTTCGTTGGAAATAATTGACAGATAATAGCGTTCGGTTGTCGGGTTATGCCCGATATCAACGGCGGCGATTTGGTCTTTGTAAATAAAGTCGGAATCGCGGCGCAAAAACAGCACGTTATGTCCGAGCAATATGCCGTTGTTGGTTATAACCAAAACGTCTTTACTGAAAATAATGACAAGTGAAAGCAAAATGATGATGCCGCAAATAAGCATGAGCGTGCTCAAACCACCTAACCCTATAATTGGCAATACATATTGATAGTTTATGCCGGCATAAATGGCAAGCGCTCCTAAAACAACAACTCCAAAAAGAGCCAAAACAGTATAAATATCAAAAAACAAACGGCGTTCTTTCAAGATAATCTTTTCCGGTGTTTTTTTGCATTTTAAGGTTGTCGGCACGCGTGTGTTATCGCGATATAGCGAATTTAAGTGCCACTTATCGGCCATGTCTTTAAGTGTTTTATTAAGTTCGCTATGGTGGCGCGAAATAAGCCCGTGGTCGGTCATAAACAATGCCGGCAATTTCAGCTTTGCGGAATAGTATTCCCAATTGCGGCGAACATCTCGGCTGTTGGTTGAAATATATAGCGGAACGCGCTTGTCTTTTTGTTGATGATACAGCTCGATAATATAACGATTACGGCTGATTAAACCCAGTTGATAATATTCAACACGCAAAAGCACGCCCAAATAATTATAAAGTGCTTCGGTAACAATTTTTGGTGTGCAAAAAGGTGTTTTGTAGGTAATTTTGATGTTTTCACCGTCAAAATAGATGGTTTTATGGCGACAAAGCGCAAAAACCGAAACAGCCACAATAATCAGCCCCAGAACAAAGGCAATAGAATCAAAAACATAGCGTTGCATCAGAATTTCGTCAGAAGAAAAATTTGTCGGCGAATCAAACTTATACACATCTTCGGTGCCGTAATAAAACAAAGCAAAAGCCTCAAAGGCTGCCAACGCTAAAAAAGCCAAGCCGAAAACAAGTCCCCAAAATGCCAACCTACCGGAAATGCGGTCTTTTTTTTGGGCAGGGAGTTTTTCAATATCAAATTTAAACTTGTAGCTGTAATGTTTTGGTGTGATATCTGTCATTTTGAATTTCCTTATTTGAGTATCATCAAATACACTTTACACAATTTAAAAAATTTTTCATCAATTTTTTTAAATAATGTTTGTTTTTATAGCAATTAAGTGTAAAATAAAAAAGATTTTTATAACAAGGCGAGGTAAAAGTGTCTGTGCTTAATATGTTTTATTCCGAATATAATATATTGTGGCCGATGGTGGTGGCGCTGATTGGTGTTTTTTCAGTCTTCTGGTTGAAGGAGCATAAAGATTTTTTCGGCATTTTGTTTTTTTTATTTGGCGGACTATTTTTTACATTCAGTACCTATTTGGGGCAAAATGACGATATTTTATATGCTTGGGGATTGAACTATAATTTTGTAACCTTTGTGGAAATGCTTTTGCTTCTGGTGTCCTCTGTATTTTGGATAAATTCGGCGGCGGAACTTTATGGAAACAAAGCGGCCAATCGGGAGGCCTTGGGGTTGTATATTGCCTTTGGTTTAACGGTGTGTGTATATTATTCGTTTATCATCCACAGTCAGAGCACGGCTAACCATATTGGTACAATTATTATCAACGCATGTTTATTGCTACTTTTAGGGTGCACAATGTTGCGGTTGCTGCAAGATAAAAATATTGGCAATTTTTTGCTGTGCCTGACAGTGATTCTATTGGTACTGAAATCTTTGGCGTTTTCGTTGTTGCCGACGATTGCGGTTCGTCAGCTTAATATTTTGAACTGGGCGTGGTTCTATGTTTTGACATTTGCTGTGGTATTTCTGAAACAAAAGCAGACAGCAGTCGAACTGCAAAAATGTTGGAATAAAATTGATGTTCTGAATTTGCAGATGAATAATATGATTGATTCGTCGCCGTTTCCGATTATTATTGCAAAAATTACCGGGGATAAATTGTTGCTGGTAAATAGTATGGCATCGCAAATTTTCGGAATCAGCAAAAAAGAAGTGCCGTTTCATAAATTGAAAGATTTTTTTGTTGATGAAACAAATAGGCAGAATTTTTTCAGTTTGTTGGAAAAAGAGCATGCCGTTGAAGATTATGATTTGATGGTGTGTGATTTAATCAATGCATCGCCGTTTTGGCTTTCAGTTTCGGCCAAAACGATAGAGTATAATAACGAAATGGCAATTTATATGGCTTTCCAAGATATTACCAGCCGTAAAGAACGTGAATCTAATTTGCAATCTCAAGCCGATAAGGACCCGCTGACAATGGCATGGAACAGGCGATATTTTGAAAAGTTTGTGCCGGAACGTATTAACGAAAGTATTAAAAAAACACAAAATTTCAGCCTATTACTGCTTGATGCCGATAAATTTAAGAACATCAATGATACTTATGGGCATAAATTTGGTGATAAAGTGTTGATTGAATTGGCAACGATATGTCGAAATTCGCTGAGAGAAGAAGATGTGGTGGCACGTTTTGGCGGAGAAGAATTTGTGGTATTTTTAAACAATACCGATAGCGAATCGGCGCTTAAAGTTGCCGAACGGCTACGACAGACAATTGAAAATGCCAGCATTAAAAATGATGCTGATGAAATTATTCAATTTACGGTTAGTATTGGTGTGGTTTCTTCTGAAAAAACAGCCAGTTTAGAAGTTTTGCTACGGCAAGTTGATGATGCCATGTATTTGGCAAAACACCGCGGACGTAATCAGGTGGCATTTTATGATGAGCAGGAAATTAAGCATTTGTTGGGTAAAAAAGGAAAAAATGCTGAACAGAATTTGCATCCGATTTTCCAGAATGAGGAAAACGAAGAAATCTCTTTGCTTGACAATTATGACAACAAGATTTTATAAAGAGGCATGATGAATTGTCCTTACCAAAATATATGCGGCGGTTGTCCAATGCGCGCGATGGAAGAAAACCAATATCGCCAAACCAAAGAAGAATGGTTTGCAAAGTTGGTGCATGCCATCAAACAACCGGAAATTAAGCAAGGGACACCGGTGTTTGTTGCAGATGGTGCAAGACGGCGTGCCGAAATGGCCTTTATTTGGCAAAAAGGGAAATTGTTATTAGGATTTAATACCGCCGAAAGCCATGATATTGCGGATATTCAATATTGTGTAGCTTTAACGGACGGGATAAACGAAATTTTACCGATGGTGCGGAATTTTTTGCAAGAGTTCTGTAATATAAAGTTGACGCAAAAAATTAAGAAAAAAGTGGTGCAAACGGCGATTACCGATGGCGAAATTCGGTTGACCGAGGCAGACAACGGAATAGATATTTTGTTGGAAATTGTCGGTTCATTGGGGTTGGAGCATCGAATGTTAATCAGTGAATTTGCGCAATCTTGTCCAAAGGTTATACGGGTTTCCGTAGGCCAAAAATTCGCTGTGGCGGAAACGGTGGTGGAAAAAGTCAAACCGTTTATTGAAATTGCCGGTCGGAAAGTATTGATTCCGGCAGGGACTTTTTTGCAACCATCTAAAGCCGGAGAGCAGGCGCTTATCGGTTTGGTTCTGAAATATGTTGGCAAAACAAGTGGTTATATTGCCGATTTATTTTGCGGTGTTGGAACATTTTCTTATCCGCTGGCGGCAAATATCAATAACAAAATAACGGCAGTAGATTCTTCTGCTGAACTGTTAAACGGATTTAGGCAGACAATAAATGCGTTGATGTTACCGAACATTGAAATTGTGCAGAAAAATTTATTTAAATATCCGTTGGACGAATCGGAATTGAAAAATTTTACAGCAGTGGTGTTTGACCCGCCGCGGGCCGGTGCTGCCGAGCAGGTCAGGAAAATAGTAAATATGCCGACAGAGGATAAACCTCAGAAAATTATTGCCGTGTCGTGCAATCCGCATACATTCATCAATGATGCTAATGCGCTTATTGACGGTGGGTACGAAATTACAGAAATGACTATGGTAGACCAATTTGTGTATGCAAAACATTTTGAGTTGGTTGCTTTATTTACGAAAAAAGGAGAAAAAAATGAGTCTGAATAATCAAAAATTACAACAAATGGCAAGTGCCGTAAGGGTATTAAGTGCCGAAGCCATTGAAAAAGCTAATTCCGGTCATCCGGGAATGCCGCTAGGTATGGCAGATGTGGCAACGGTTTTGTTTGGCAAATATATCAGACTCAATCCTGATGCACCGCGGTGGTTCAATCGTGATCGGTTCGTGCTTTCGGCCGGACATGGTTCAATGTTGCTATATGCGTTGTTTTATCTTCTCGGGTATCAGGACATTTCTATTGAAGATATTAAAAATTTTCGCCAACTGGGCGCCAAAACGGCCGGACATCCGGAATATGGTCATTTAGGCGGGATTGATATGACAACCGGTCCTTTGGGACAGGGAATTTCGTCGGCTGTCGGTATGGCTTTGGCAGAGCGAGAAATCAATGCCAAGTGGGGTGATGATTTATGCAACCACTACACTTATGTCATTTGTGGTGATGGTTGCTTGATGGAAGGGATTTCAGAAGAAGCAATTTCGTTAGCCGGTTTGTGGAAGTTGAATAAATTGATTGTGCTTTGGGATAACAACAACATTACAATTGACGGCACGGTTGATAAGTCTAACGCCACTGACCAAATAGCACGTTTTCAAGCCGTTGGATGGAACACCATCAGTATTAACGGGCATAACTATGATGAAATTTCGGCGGCCATAGAGCAAGCGCAACATTCGGATAAGCCGACGCTTATTGCTTGTAAAACGACGATTGGTTTCGGGGCGCCGCATAAACAAGGAACATCAAAAGTGCATGGCGCACCATTGGGCGCAGAAGAATTGTCTTTACTTAAAGAAGGCTTGGGTTGGACATCCGAACCTTTTGAGGTGCCGGCAGAAATTATGGCTTCGTGGCGGGCGGCCGGTCAGAAAACAGCGGCCGAATATCAAAATTGGCAGCAAAAGGCTGAAAAAGATAATAAATTTTTAGCGTTTATCCATAATGAGCTACCGGAAAATTGGGAGAAGGCTCTTGATGAATTGAAGATCAAAGCAATCAAGGAACAAATCAAGGTGGCAACACGCAAAGCATCGCAAATGTGTTTGGAAAATTTGGTGCAATATGTTCCGCAGATGGTGGGAGGTTCTGCTGATTTGGCGGCCTCTAATTTGACCTTTGTTGAAGGGATGAAAACAATAACAGCGGCAGATTATGCCGGTAACAACGTGATGTATGGCATAAGGGAACACGCCATGGGGGCGATTATGAACGGCATGGCTTTGCATGGTGGTGTTATTCCTTATGGCGGAACGTTTTTCGTATTTTCAGATTATATGCGACCGGCAATGCGGTTGGCGGCATTGATGGGTTTACGGGTGATTTATGTGTTGACACATGATTCAATCGGCGTAGGCGAAGATGGACCGACACATCAGCCGATTGAGCATTTGGCGGCGTATCGGGCAATGCCTAATATCAATGTTTATCGTCCTTGTGATGTGGTCGAAACAGCCGAGGCTTGGCAATTGGCAACCAAAGATGAGCATACGCCGAGTATTTTGGCACTGTCTCGCCAAAGTGTGCCGACTTTGCGCATGGATTCTACTGAAAATAAAACAGCCAAAGGCGGATATATTATTTCAGCTTCCGAGGGGGTGGCAAGGGCAACTCTGATTGCAACCGGAACTGAAGTATCAATGGCCGTGGCGGCGCAAAAGCAATTGAAAAATTTGGGCATAGAGGTCAATGTTGTATCTATGCCGTGTCAAGAACTGTTTAACAAACAATCGGTAGAATATAAACAGTCGGTGTTGGGAAATACGCCGCGGATTGCCATTGAAGCAGGTTCGACATTTGGTTGGGAGCGCTACGTTGGTGACAATGGAGCAATATTAGGGATTGATTCATTCGGTGCTTCCGGCAAAGGTGATGAAGTTTATGAACATTTTGACTTAACTATTGATAAGGTTGTCGAAACAGTCAAGAAGTTTTTGTAATTTCTATATTATAAAAACAAGGCCTATATGTGCAATATAGGCCTTTCTTATGCGTTTGTTTGACTAATGTTTTTTATAGCGCAAATAATCATCAAGTTCGCGGGCAAAAGCATAGTCCCAAGCATATAAAATGACAAAGGTTAATGCCGTTGACAAGGCAATAACAAACATATGCCCCACAGAACTTGTGATGGTTGCCCACCAATTGATACGTTTAGAGTTCGGATAATACACATGCTTAAATAATAAAGCATATGCCAAACCAATGCCGGCTATAATAGCGTATGGTATCCAAGCAGAAGTGAAAATCAACTTAACAACTTGTGGTGAGTATGTAAATTTGTAGTATGCGGCAAACAGAATGCCAAAGATAACCGTTGGATTCATCACAACAGTCCGAACGAAAAAAGATATTAAACCAGCCATATTATTTCTCCTTTGATTGTAACTTATCTTAAGGCGGTAAATAAAACTTTAATCAGGTGAAATTTTATTGATGCAGTCAATAATTTCGGTCGCACACTTTTGTGCCAAACTTTCATCTTCGTCTTCTACTTTGAGACGAATAACCGGTTCAGTTCCAGACTTGCGAACCAGAACGGTACCATGCCCTTCAAGATTATGTTGAACTTTTTTAATAATTTCTTGCACATCTGTTGCCGACATAATTTTTTCGATAATGTTTTTATCGGCAAAGCGCAAGTTATGTGAAGATGACGGAAATGGCTTGAATATCGGAAAAATTGTGCTAACTTTTCTTCCATCTTCCTTAATGGCAAGTGATAAAATTACTGCGGCAATCAAGGCATCGCCGGTTAAAGAATAGTCGCTTAAAACCATGTGGCCGGATTCTTCACCGCCTAAATTGCATCCGGATTGTTGCATTTTGGCAATAACGTGACGTTCACCAACCGGAGTAGCGTAAAATTCCAATCCGAGAGAACGGATATATTTGCCCAATCCGAGGTTGGAATAAATTGTAGCCACAACGCCGTTGCCTTTAAGTAATTGATGCTTCTGTAAATATGTGGCGAGAAAGGCAATAATTTGGTCGCCGTTCATGCGGTTGCCGTTTTCGTCAGATAAAATGATGCGATCACCGTCACCATCTACGGCAATACCAAAGTCGTAACAATTTTCTTTAACAGACTTGCTTAAATTTTCGGTGTGTTGAGAGCCGCAGTTTTCGTTGATGTTATAACCGTTCGGCTGGTCGGAAAGGCTGATAATTTCGGCGCCCAGATGTTTAAACACGGGAGCTAAAATGTATGAAAATGCACCATTGGCAGCATCTAAAACAATTTTCAGACCTTTCAACGCATTGGCAGGCGCTATGGCCGATATGGTTTGCAGATAATTATTCAAACCTGCCGCAACCGGTGTAACTGTGCCGATTTTTTCCTGATTATCTTGATTATCGGGAGATTGTATGGCTCTTTCCAGTTCATCGGTTTGCGAATCGGAAAATTTATCACCGGTTGAGGTAATCAATTTGAGGCCGTTGTCCTGATAAGGATTGTGTGAGGCCGTAATCATAATACTCATATCCACATTAAGTTGAGGCGTTAAGGTGGTGCAAAGAGGTGTTGGTATAATTCCTAAATCTAAAACGTTGACACCATGAGCGGTAAAACCGGCAGAAAGGGCACTTTGCAACATTGTGCCGGAAATGCGAGTATCTCGCGCAATAGCCACGCATTTTTTGTTGGTGCATATTTTTTGAGCTAAAACTGTTGCTAATTTCAGACAAAAATCTACATTAAGAGGGAAGTGTCCTGCAATACCGCGGATGCCGTCGGTGCCAAAAAGTTTGTCTGCCATATTTTTTCTCCTTGCTGATTATGATAAAAAAAGCCGCTAAACAAATAGCGGCTTGTTGAATGATAGAATAATTTAGAATACGTAACGGATACCGCCGTAAACTTCTTGAGCGGTGATGTCGTTCTTTTCACCACCCGTATAACCTTTAATATGGCCCATGTCATAATAGCGATAGCCGGCATCTACGTTGAAACGGTTGGTTACTTTAATGCTCAAACCGCCACCGACAGACCAAGTAAAGTTGGTTTTATTGCTACGCCAAGAGGTGAGAGTTGCCGACCCCATATAGTCACGACCATTCAACTTTAACTTGGTATAGCCGATACCGGCACCAACATAAGGGGTGAACCAGCTGTACGGTGCCAAGTCAATATAGCCATTCAGCATATAAGACTGAGATTTGAATGTGTAATGTTCATTAAATGAACCTTGTGTTTTGTTATATTTGTTTTTAGCACGCCAAACATATTCCAATTCACCACGGAAATAGTTATAACGGTAACCGAGAGCGCCGCTCATCATGAACTTGTTTTTATTAAAATCGTTCAAAGAGTTACCATTGCCACCATGGTTTGAACCTTCAAATTTGTGCTTAACAACGCCGCCGCGAGCAGCCAAGTATAAGCCGTTGCAGTCTGCCATAGCTTGGCTGGCGGCCACCATACCAATAGCCAAAGCAGATGCGGATAATAACAATTTATTCATACGTATGCTCCTTTTCTTGTTGTACTTTCGTTGTTATACCCACAGTTTTAGCCGGAAAAACTTAATATTTAATTAAAAGTGGTGAAAATACTTAAAAATCGTTGATTTTCTATCAAAATAAGATTAGTTTATGTGCAAGGCAGCCGGATAGCTGCGTTGTGGCAGATAAGAGCCAACAATGAGGAAAGTCCGGGCTTCACGGAAACAAGATACCGGATAACGTCCGGCTGGAGAAATCCAAGGGATAGTGCCGCAGAAAATTACCGCCGCGATTGAATTGCGGTAAGGTTGAAAAGGCGAGGTAAGAGCTCACCGCATAGGCAGTAATGTTTATGGCAAGGTAAACCCTATCTGATGTAAGACCAAA
>OMQE01000166.1 GCA_900313155.1 uncultured Rhodospirillaceae bacterium
ACCAAAACCCATTTATTATCTTTTGCATTCAGTGTTCTTTCAAAAGTCCATACGTCGGTAATTTTTTGAATAAAGTTTTCATCGCCGGCAATAACCTTGCCATCGGCACCACGTAATATATTGATTTGTTGGGTAACAAATTCAACAATGATTTTAACACTGTTTTTAAGCATACGCACATCTTTGATTTCTGTTTTTTCAAAGCAAATAAATTCCACCTCGGTGGTTTGCTTTTGTTCTAAACGGGAATTGATTGCCTCTTTAAAAGTATCATATACTTTTTTGCTGAGCAAACTTTTAACGTTTTCCATTTTATTATCATAAAAAGCCTGTAATACGAGCTCAAATACTCGATTAGCGCTGTTAATAAAGTTACCGACATTAAAGTCTTTAATTTTTTCGAACAAGCCGTCGAGCCGACATTCAAGCGTTCTGTTTTCATTGGCGCAATAAGTTTTTTCCAAATCTTTTTGCAATAATTCAAGCTCCTTCAATGCTTCTTCGGCATTGTCGGCGTTGTCAATTCGCTTAATAATAATGCGCGGCATTTTGTCTTCGGCATTGGCGCCAAAGGCCATATACAGCTTGCTGATTAAAAACACGGCAATCATAGCCAAAATGATAATATCTAACATTTTTCCCTCAAAGTTTTTTTTGCCAATATAATCACATTTCTGCAAATTATCAATATAAATATTTGACGATTAAACTTTTTCGTATTAAGTATATGAAAAAACAGTTTAAGGAGAATTAACAAAATGGAAAATAATGAAAACAATCAACCTGGCATGCTCATTTTGAGCCAATATATTAAAGATATGTCTATTGAAATTCCGTTTGCGCCGGAAATTTTTGGTGAAATCACCGCTGCGCCGCACGTTGACGTTGATATCAGTATGACGAATCGTCAGATTGAAGGTAATAACTACGAAGTGTTGCTCAATACGAAAATCAACGCCGATACCAACGGTAAAAAAGTGTTTATTATTGAACTTTCTTACGGAGCCGTTGCTACACTGAATTTACCGGAAGAAGCTTTGGAACCGGTTTTGTATGTTGAATTGCCGCGCCTGATTTTCCCGTTTGTGCGCACCATTGTTGCCAACAGTTTGCAGGCTGCCGGTTTGCCGCCGATTTTGCTGAGCCCGATAGATTTTGTTTCAATGTATCAGGCTAAAAAAGCACAAGAAGAAGCCGACAAGACAGAAAAAAAGGCATAAGTTCGGATGCGTTTGGCACTGTATCAACCGGATATTCCGCAAAACACCGGCACACTGTTGCGTTTAGGTGCGTGTCTTGATGTGGCGCTTGATATTATTGAGCCATGCGGATTTATATTTAACGAAAAAGCTATGCGTCGCGCCGGTATGGACTATTTGACGTTTGTTAAATATCGGCGTCATAATTCTTGGACTGATTTTTTGGCCTATCGCCAAGCAAATCCGCAAGAATATGGGCGTTTGGTGTTGATGACTACCAAAGGCGCGCAACCTTTTACCGAATTTAAGTTTTTGCCTAACGATATTATTTTAATGGGGCGAGAAAGTGCCGGTGTGCCGGAAAATGTGCATCAAACAGCCGATGCGCGTTTGCTTATTCCGATGAGTTCGGCAGCACGTTCCATCAATATGGCTGTTTCAGCCGCTATGGCGTTGAGCGAGGGGTTGCGCCAAACCGGTCAATTTCCTAAACAGCTTTAAGACTTTTTGTTGGTACTGTTAAACATTTTAGTCAGTTTCAGCACATCTTCGTTGCTCAAAATTTTACGAATGGCAACGGTTTTTTGGAACATATGCCCGTGATAATATGTGTGTTGCCAGCGAAATTGGTCTTTTTTAGAGCAAAAATTTTCAATTGGCTCTTGCCACAAACTTTGGGCAAACGGACGATATAGCCGATTAAACCATTTCAGCGGATATTTCAGCAAGTTCCATGCTTCAGGCTCGGCATAATCCACAAACACCGCCTTACCGCCGGTTGTCAGGTTATCCAAAAGGTTATCCATCACGGCTTGTCTTGTCTTGAGCGGCAATTCACGGAGCAAATTGTAACAGATAATCACATCATATTTTTCATCCCAAGGCAGAGCGGCATTGTAGTTAGTAATGGTCATATTGTGGTGCGCATATTTTTGAGCGGCACGTTTAATTTGAGTTTCAGACAAATCAAAAATATCTAACTTTCCTTGTTTTTGCACCTTATTATAAACCGCGTCGATTTGTTTGCCGAAGGTTAGACCTATTTGCAAAACGTGAGCATTTTTAGGCACATCACGTAACAAATCTTTAATCAATTTTTCGGTGGCAAAAAAATCGGTCAACTTGACAATTCTGTTGTCGTCAAGTACGCCGCAAATGCGCGGATTGTCATAAATTTTGTTAAATAAAATTTGCATATATGGCGGCAATTTTTTTTGTTTCACGACCATTTTCTCCTATTTTTCTTCTTTAATAATCCCCAATTGAACGGCTTTACGCACAGCAGCTAAACGATTCGTCACTTCCAAGGCGCGTAACAATAATGTGATATGAATTTTGATTGTCCCCTCACTAACGCCTAAACGATAAGCAATTTGCTTATTGGACAGCCCTTCTGCCAAACACGCCAAAACCTCTTTTTGGCGCGGAGTTAAAATATTATTATCTGTTGTATCGGATTTGGGTTCATTTAACGAGGCCAACAGTTCGCGCATAGGTTCCGGTGAAGATTGAACACTCATCTGCAACACCTCCGGTGGTACATATATGCCGCCCGCCATTACCAAATTGATGGCACTGATAATTAAACTGTTGGAAAATGATTTTGAAACATAGCCGGAAACGCCGATATCAAAAGTTTTTTGCAAAATCTGACGGTCAAACACTGCCGAAATAATAATAATCGGAACATCCGGACAATCGGTGTGTATTTTTTTTAGAGCATCAAGCCAATTAGCGCCGGGCATTGCCAAATCCGTTAAAATCAAATCAAAATCTTTTTGTTCTTTCAAAATTTGGAAAATGTCATTATAGTTGCTTGCCAAAACAATTTGCGCTTCGGGATATTGCTTTTGCAAAATAAATTCCAACCCTTGCAAAAAAAGTTCGTGGTCATCGGCAATTAAAATTTTCATCATCAAATCCCTTTGATAAAAAATGTGGTATAAATCAACTCTTTGGTTTGGTATTGTATAAAAAATATGTTAAAGAATTTATAACACGTTTTCAAATAAGCAAGAGGTGACAATTGATGATTATCACAATAGACGGGCCGGCCGGTGCCGGCAAAGGCACAATTTCGGCATTTGTGGCACAAAAATATAGGTTGGCGTATTTTGATACGGGTATGGTTTATCGTGCCGTCGGCTTACAAATGATTTTAAGCGGATATAATTTACAAGACGAGACAAAAGCGGCTGAAATTGCTTCGGCATTAACCTTTCCGCAAATGATGACATTGTCAAAAAACAAAGATTTTCGTTCTGATGTGGGTAGTCATGCGGCGTCAATTGTTTCGGCTTATCCCAGTGTGCGCAAGGCTTTACTGAAAATGCAGCAAGATTTTGCGCTCAATCCGGTTTTTGCCGATGGCTCGCCGGCAAACGGTGTGGTATATGACGG
>OMQE01000143.1 GCA_900313155.1 uncultured Rhodospirillaceae bacterium
GCATTAGTTGTTAACCAGTTGTTGTGGTTTATTCATAATTTTTATGTGCAAGCATATCCTTCGGCTGTAGCTTGTATCGTATTATGTGTATGGACTTTTATACAGATTTATAAAAACCGAAAATAGTCCTAGGCAAAAGGTGGAAAATGCCTGCTTGTGCCTATTACTGCTACGGATTTTTATAACAAAAAATATACATACCTCAAATACTGGATTTGAGGTATGTATAAAAATGCACTTTTTTGCCCTTTTTTTGATACTTTTCAGGTAGCTTTTCTAATTAATATCTTGTTGCACTTTCGGGTCACTCATCAGCTCGTTAATCCGGTCGATTTCATCAAACGTGTCATCTACGCGGAAGTTAATTTCAGGCGTATAGCGCAGCTTCAGCTTTGTTGCCACAAGCTTCTTAAACAGCCATTTTTCCGCCTGCATCTGCTCCAAAACAACCCCTAAATTTTTACCATTTAAAGTCATCAGATAAACAGTAGCATATTTCAAATCCGGCGACATAATAACTTGAGTTATTGTAATAAAAGCCTCGGCAATTTCCGGCGAACGCACTTCGCCCTGCTCTATTGCTTCGGCAATTACCTTGCGCACTTCTTGCCCAACACGTAGCTGTCTTTGCGATAATTCCTGTGCCATTTATCTTCTCCTTTTTTTTATCGAAATTACAAAGTTTTAGCAATTTCTTCAACTTCGTAACATTCAATATTGTCATTAACCTGAATGTCATTATAGTTTTCAAAACTCATACCGCACTCATAACCTTCTTTAACCTCTTTGACGTCATCTTTATAACGCTTAAGCTGTCCTAAATTACCATCATGAATCACTACGTTATCACGCAATAACCGAATCTTCGCACCACGCTTAACCATACCTTCGGTAACCATACAACCGGCAACTTTACCAACACCGGTAATATTGAACACATTCCTGATTTGCGCATAGCCTAAAATCTTTTCACGCAATTCCGGCGTCAACATACCTTCAAGCGCTTTTTTCACATCGTCAACCACATCATAAATAATAGAGTAGTAACGAATGTCAACACCGTCACGATGCGCCATATCACGGGCTTGCGCATTGGCACGAACGTTGAAACCGATAACAAATGCGTCAGATGCTTTGGCAAGCGTAATATCCGATTCCGAAATACCACCCACTGCCGAGTGCAACACCTGAACACTGACTTCGTCGTTTGAAAGTTTCTTCAAACTTCCCTCAAGCGCCTCAATAGACCCCTGAACATCTGCCTTGATAATCACAGCCAAATGTTTCGATTCTCCCGACTTAATCTTATCCATCATCTGTTCCATAGCCGATTTAGCGCTCTTAACCAACTTCGCATCACGTTCTTTACGAATACGATAGCCGGTCACCTCGCGAGCTTGAGTTTCATCTTTTGCAACCACAAAACCATCTCCGGCCATCGGCGTTCCTTGCAAACCGATAACTTCCACCGGTGTTGCCGGACCGGCCGAATTCATCTTTTTACCATGTTCGTTAAACATGGCGCGAACACGCCCCCATTCTTTACCGGCAATCAGAATATCGCCCACATTTAATGTGCCGCGTTGTACCAAAACCGTTGCCACCGAACCGCGACCTTTTTCCATTTTGGCTTCAACCACCGCACCTTCTGCCACACGATTTGGATTTGCCTTCAAATCAAGCATTTCCGCCTGCAACAAAATAGCCTCAACCAGTTTATCAATATTGATGCGCTTTTTAGCAGAAATCTCGGCACAAAGCGACTCACCGCCCATTTCTTCAACACCGATACCATATTGCAACAATTCGGTTTTAATATGCATCGGGTCCGCCCCCGGTAAATCAATTTTGTTAATAGCCACAACAATAGGAACTTCGGCCGCTTGAGCGTGACGAATGGCTTCTACCGTTTGCGGCATCACACCATCATTGGCCGCCACCACCAACACCACAATATCCGTCACTTTGGCACCGCGTGCCCGCATTTCAGAAAATGCCTCATGCCCCGGCGTATCAATAAATGTAATCTTCTGACCGTTTGCCACCGTAATTTGGTATGCACCGATATGTTGTGTAATACCACCGGCTTCCTTAGCCACCACATTGGTCTCGCGCAAAGCATCAAGCAACGAGGTTTTACCATGGTCAACGTGCCCCATAACCGTCACAATCGGTGCGCGTGGCAACAAATCTTCCGCCGCATCTTCCGGCCCACTTAAACCTTCCTCAACATCGCTATCTGCCACACGTTTATATTTGTGTCCCATATCTTCAACAATAATCTGTGCTGTATCGGCATCTATGGCTTGGTTAATGGTTGCCATCACCCCCATAGACATCAAACGTTTAATCACATCTGCACTTTTTTCAGCCATACGATTAGCCAGTTCTTGAACCGTAATCGTTTCCGGAATAACAACTTCATGCACAACTTTTTCTGCCGGTTGAGCCTGTGTTACCACCGGTTTCGGTTGTTTTTTCTTGAAACGACGTTGCGGCATATAGCCATAGTCATCATCATCGTCACCGCCAACCATATAGCTGTTAACGTTTATCTTATTATTACGACGCTGCGGTTCAAAACTGCGTTTTTGAATTTTTTTACGCTCTTGCTCAAAGGTTTCTTCTTTGGTCATCACGCGTTTTTCAACAACTGACGAAGCTTTTTTGTTCTTTTTATAATAGGATTCATCTTCGTCATCTTCATCATAGTCTTTGTTCTTTTTAGACTTATAATCAGTCACACTCTCGGACTTTGCAGAAAATTTAGCTTCTTCTTGCGCTTTTTCTTCAGCTTTTTGACGTTCCTCAGCCGCTCGTTGAGCTTCTTCTTGCGCCTGTTCTTCGGCCAAACGAGCTTCTTCGGCTTCCTTATCGGCTTTTTGTTGAAGCCGAACAGCTTCTTTTGCCTCTTCTTCCTGCCGACGCTTGGCTTCATGAACTTTGGCTTCTGCCAACAGCTTCAATTTTTGAGCGGTTGCTTCATCAATTTCTTCTTTTTTAACAACCGGTTTTGCTTGAGTAATCACTCTTTTTTTACGCACTTCGACCTGAACAACTTTTTTACCGTCATTGGCCGGCACTTTTGTTGTTTTCTTTAATGTAAGTGTCGATTTTCCGGATAATGTCAATTTTCCCTTTGTGTTTTCTTCCGTCATTAATTTTTATCTCCGTTATGCGTTTAAATATGTCTGATACCGATATAAAGCAAGCCGAACCATACTGCTCATTTGTCCTTTTTTTATCGCCAAATAAACCGTATTATCTCGGCCAAGTGCTTGGCTTAAAGTATCTACATCAAACAAAGACCACTGTTCCAAGTCTTTTGCCATTTCATCAAGTTTATGTTGCCCATCAGCACCGGCATCAACAGCTTTCAGCACAAAAGCCACCTTCCCTCTGCCAATGCTTTCTTTGACTTGCTCAAACCCCAAGACCAAATCACCGGCCTTTCGTGCCAAATTGAGAGCATCTAAAGCTTTTTTACATAAAATTTGTTCCACAATTTGCGGCATATCTTCCGACATAATCACATCTTTATGCAAAATTTTGTTCAAAGGCTTTTTCTTTTCCATCAGTTCCAACAAAAGCTTTTTAGAGTTAGAAAGATAAACCCCGCGACCATCTAACTTTTTATTAAAGTCAGGCAAACAAGTGCCGTTTTTCAGTACCACAAAACGCAGCAAATCCGCCTTGTCTTTAATTTGCCCTGTCCACACGCATTTTCTCGTTTCTAACTCTTGAACCATTTGCCTGTATTCCCTATTACCAGACTAATCAGCGTTTCCCTCTTCTGTGAACCAATGTTCACGCGCTGACATAATGATGTCGTTAGCTTCTGTTTCTGAAAGAGAATTTTCACCAAGCATTTCTATCAATTCATCAGCGGCCAAATCGGCTAAATCATCAATGTTCTTAATGCCCTTTTCTGCCAAAGTCAAAATCATATCCTGATCAAGACCGGCAACCGTTTGTAAGCTTTCATCAATTTTCAGTTTTTTACTCTTGGCGGCAAATTCTTCATTACGTTTGGCAACAAATTCTTGAGCACGGTTTTGCAACTCTTGCGCAATATCTTCATCAAAGCCTTCGATTTCAGCCAACTCTTTCAAATCAACCATTGCAACTTCATCAACCGTTGAAAAACCTTCGGCAACCAACAAGTGAGCAATCATATCGTCCACATCAAGGGCTTCCATAAAGCGCTGCGTGCGAACCTTATTTTCATTAGAGCGACGTTCTTGTTCTTGTTCTTCCGTCAAAACATCAATTTGCGCTCCTACCAACTGAGATGCCAATTTCACATTTTGACCTCTGCGACCGATAGCCATTGAAAATTGGTCATCAGAAACAACCACTTCAATCCGGTTATTTTCTTCATCTAAAACCACTTTCGTCACTTCAGCCGGTGCTAAAGCACTCACAATAAATTGAGCTTTATCTTCTGAATAAGGCACAATATCAATTTTTTCACCCTGCAATTCGGTTACAACAGCCTGAACACGAATACCGCGCAAACCAACGCACGCACCAACCGGATCAACCGTCTTATCATTAGCGCGAACGGCAATTTTAGCCTTAGACCCCGGATCACGTGCCACACCCATAATTTGCACCACGCCATCATAAATTTCCGGCACTTCTTGAGTGAACAATTTTGCCATAAAATCCGGACAAGTACGAGACAAGAAAATCTGCGGTCCTTTAACTTCACGACGAACATCTAAAACATAGGCGCGAACACGGTCACCGCTCTTAAAATGTTCTCTTGGAATAATTTCATCATAGCGCATAATTGCTTCTGTTTTACCGATATCAAGAACCACACTGCTGATAAAGCCGCGGCTGTTAAGTTCAACACGCTTAACCGTTCCGTTAATAATTGTTCCGACTTTTTCTTTGTATTCCTCATATTGCTTATTACGCTCTGCCTCACGAACCTTTTGCATAATCACTTGCTTAGCTGTCTGCGCGGCAATACGACCAAAATCAATCGGCGGCAGCGGATCTATAATAAAGTCACCGACTTTGTAACTTTTATCATAGTCATGCGCATCTTCTAATCTGATTTGCGCCGCTTCATTTTCAATCAGGGCATCATCAGCCACAACTTCACGATAGCGCGATAAAGCAATAGCACCGGTTTTACGGTCGATTTTTGCTCTAATATCATGTTCCACACCATATTTTGTGCGGCCGGCTTTTTGAATAGCAATTTCCATTGCCGTAAATACATCTTCA
>OMQE01000146.1 GCA_900313155.1 uncultured Rhodospirillaceae bacterium
ACCAGCTTTTCAGATTTGCAATTCAAAGATTTGCGCGGTATGAAAGACCCTGTAACCGGTGAATGGAAGCCGATTTCGGTATATCTGTCGGTTAACCAAGTAGATGCCAGAGCTTTAGGTGTGATTAGCTCAACTTTTATTGAGCTGATGAGCTCGTATTTGATTTCTAACCCGCCGAATCACGTTAATCGCACCGATGGTAAAATGGGACCGTTTCCGGCTTTGTTTGTGCTCGACGAGTTTCCGCAAATGCCAAAAATGAAGGCCATTATTGACGGACCGGCAGTCGGTCGTGGTCAGAAGGTTTCATATTTACTGATTGGACAAGATTTAGGGCAAATCTCCGGTAAATATGGTAAAGACGATTTGGAAACGGTGATTTCTACAACGGCCTGCAAGGTTATTTTGTCACAAAACAATGAGGTAACGGCGCAACGCTTTTCCAAAATGATTGGTAATAAAACCATGCGCGTATCATCATTTTCGCGAACAGAGGGAAGTTTAGGTAAAGACTTTAATCCGCTCGCCAAAAACGTGAGTTATCAGTTACAAGCGGTGCCGGTGATTAGTTCAACCCAGCTTTTGAGTTTGCCGATGCTTAAACAAGTAGTTTTGATGCAAAGTTATATTGATCGTCCGATTATTGCCGATTCGCCACGCTGGTACTTGGATAAGAAAATGAAAAAATTGGCCGCACTGCCACCATGCCCGAATGTGCCGGATTGGATTGTGGCTCAACGTGAAGACATCAACGACGATATGCTTGCCAAGCTCGGTATAGAATATGACCCGAATGCCGAAGAAGGCGGGTTTGAAGTTGACGAAGGTGTATAAAACACAGGTAGATTGAAAGAAGATAAACTACACTTTTAGCTTTTTCAAAAATTTGCCAATTTGAATATTAAGACGGATACCATCTTTCGGTGTCACTTTTATTAAGCCGAAAAAGCGCGGTTTGATTTTGGAAAAATCAATTGGTGCAAAAATAGCCGGATTTGTTGTCAAAGCCTTGTATGCACCATCAAAATCTTTTTGCGCTACGCGGAAATAGTTAGAAATAAGTCGTTCGGCATCAATCGGAAAATTGCGTTTTTTAACGGCTTCCACAAACTTTTTCTGGCGTTCTTTGCGTGCCAGATATTCCTCGTACATAATTCGCTTGATGTGCGATTCGCGATATTGTAACAACCGCGCCTGATACGAAAGCTCGCAACTTTCCATATCTATCAGCACCTCAACGTATGAAATCACAGCCAATTGTAAATCCTGATTATTTAGCTTTTCGGCAAAATTGAGAAATTCTTCATCACTGGACGAAGGCGAAAATTTACCAATATCATTCGGAAACATTTTAGAAAGCAAAAGCCATCCGTTGACCACATCTGCGGAAATCAAACGTCCCACACTTGGTTTATAGTTTGGGTATAAATCATCAATAACAAAGTTGCACTCAAATTTTTGTTTCAAAATTTCTGCCGATAATTTATTGACTGACGTCTGAAAGTTAATAAATGCCTGTGCTAATTCCGATTCGTCCGAACCAAGATTAGGTTGGTTAGCGCTAGCAACAGCTTCTTCTTTGCCGGCGGCAAGAGATGCGGCCAAATCTTCTTCAATCTCATTTGATAATTCCTGATTGATTTCTTTGTCGCTTTCATTAAGCTCAATGAACGGTGAAGTTGAAGAATTTTTCGTACTGTAATTGCTATCATCATCTTTGCTGTTAATAAAGTTATTCAGCAATTTTTCAAAATCGTCCTCATCATTCAATAAATCTTTTTCGGCCATTTTTACCTCATCTGTGCTTGCATTTCCAATAACTATTCTATATGATAACCCATAAAATAGAGTTAATAAAGAGAAAAATGACCACGGAAGATACAATATTTATGCTACCCGAAGTTCAGCCGAACGAAAATAATATGCGGTTGGATCGTTTTTTGGCACAAAAAATGCCTGAAATGTCGCGCTCTTATTTACAAAAGCTGATTTGTGGCGGTAATTTGATGCTTGATGAGGTTACCATTACTGACAATGCACGCAAAGTCAAAGCCGGAGATGCTTTTGTGCTGAATGTGCCACCGGCTGAAGAAGCTGAGCCGAAACCTGAAAATATTGCGCTTGAAATTGTTTATGAAGATGATGACTTATTGGTTGTTAACAAACCATCCGGAATGACTGTTCATCCGGCCGCCGGTGCGTGGCATGGAACACTGGTCAATGCGCTTTTATTTCATTGTGCGGACAATTTATCGGGCATCGGCGGCGTGAAACGACCGGGGATAGTCCACCGCATAGACAAAGAAACAAGCGGGCTTTTGGTGGTGGCTAAAAACGATTTAGCACACCAAAATTTAAGCGAACAATTTGCAGAACATACAATAGAGAGAACATATTTGGCTGTGGTTTATGGTGTGCCTCAACCATTGGAAGGTATCATTGAGGGAAACATTGGGCGCAGTCCGTTTGACCGTAAAAAAATGGCTATTGTCACAAGTGGCGGTAAAAACGCCGTGACGCACTACAAAACAAGGCAAATATTCGGTCGAGCGGCGGCGTTGGTGCAGTGCAATTTGGAAACCGGACGAACGCACCAAATCAGAGTGCACTTATCCAGCCGCGGCTATGCGCTGATTGGGGATAAGGTATATGTAAAAAACAAAAAGTCGGAAATTGCTTTGCCGGCAGAAATCAAAAATTATGTCAATTCTTTTGCTCGTCAGGCGCTTCATGCCAAAAGTTTGGGGTTTGTGCATCCGCGCACCGGTAAGCAGATGCAATTTGATTCCGAATTGCCGGCCGATATGCAAGAGCTGTTGCAAAAGTTGCAAAGTTGCTAACAACGCCATTTCAGCGTGAAAGTAGTGCCCTTGTTTTTGGCGCTTTTAACACTAATGGAACCGCCGGCTTTTTCAATCAGACTGCGCACAATAGCTAATCCCAAGCCGGCCCCCTTACTCTGCTCATTACCGGAAAAGAATGGCTCAAAAATCCTCCTTAAATGAATACGGTCAATCCCTATGCCGGTGTCTGCAACATAAAGAACAATATGTTTACCTTGCAAGCCACCGCTGACAGATAAAGTGCCGCCGTTTGGCATTGCCTTAACGGCATTTTGTAACAAATTCAATATTACCATTTTGAAGTCGGCTTCATTTTCTTTAACGGTCAAATTCGGATCAATATTCAGTTGAATATCTACGCCATGGCGTTTGGCATCATAATCTATCATCATCACCATATCGCTCACCGCTGAAAGTACATTGATGTCAGCTTCGTCTTGCTCCGAAAATTGTGCCAAGCGTAGCAAACGTTCGGGAGTTTTAACCGCTTCAATCAGTTGATGTTGCAGCATTAGTAAATATTTCTTCGGTGAACTGGTATCGTCGGCATCTTTGAACTCATTATCCAACAAGCCTTCCAAAATCAGGCGGATTGCCCCTAAATTATTTTTCATTTCATGGGCAATAGATGTTGAAAGAAAGCCCAAAGACGAAACTTTTTGCTGGTGCGAAAAGCGCACATCACTACTTAAATCGTGAAACGCCTCCACAATATAGCCGTTTTTGCCGTTGTCTGCAAAGCGTAAATTAGCGGCGTTAAGATAAAGCGGTTTTTTATCAACCTCATGAATGGCGCGTAAAAAGCCTTCTTTATTTTGCGTTAAGTAACGTAGCGGACAATTATATTTGCTTTCCGGACACTTTTCTTGCTTGTAACCGTATGCCTCAAAACATTTTTTGCCCACGCAATTATTTTTGATATTCATTAAGGTATAAAATGCTTTATTAGCCATTACCACTTCGCCGTTGCGTTTAATTACGCGGATTCCTTCCGGAATGGCATCTATCAGCTGTTGTAAAAAGTGTTCACGCTGTTGCATTTCTTTAATATTATTTTCGGTTGTGGCAAGCATGGTATTAAATGTGTGATTCAAAATATCAAATTCATCTCGCAAAAGGGGAGCTTTAGATTCTTCCAATCTGCTGGAATAGTCACCTTGCGTCACCTTTTGGCTGATGGTCGTTAATCGTTCAATCGGTCGGACAACCCAATAGTCTAATAAACCGATTAAAAGCAAGATAAACATAATAACCAAAAGCAGGCTGAAAATAACAATTTTGGCACCGGTTTCAATAGCTTCGCGATTGTCATCATAATTTTGCCGTAGTTCGGCATTCAGACGTTGTGCATTAGAAAGCTGTTTTAAGGTATCGTCTAAATTTTTTAAGTTAAACTGCGAAGAAAGTTCGGGATAATTTTTACCCATATTCGCCAACTCGTTTTGTAACGCCACGTTGTCTTGTAATAACTGCACCACATATTTGTTGCGAACATAAAACGATTGCTTAATATCTTGCATTTTGGTAACATAAAAATTGATAAACAAGCCTGAAAAAATAACCACAAGCAATAACAATAAAACAATCAAGCTGTATAATATTTTTTTATTAATGCTGACAAACATCTTTTTCCTCTCTTATTTAACGCTTCGCAGTTCAGGCATAAAGTCGGTTCGCCCCAGTTTATAATATGAAAACGTATAATCAATAATACCGGCGATATTTTTAAGGTTGCTATCATGAAGCATTTGCGCCACCAACTGTGAACTATATGGCGGAACCCCCATTTTGCGAGCCTGTTTGCGCGCCAGACGAACGTAGTCATAATTGATGTGCGAATTAAGCAAATGCGCCCTTTCGGCAACTGCCTCGGCCAAGTTGGCAAATATTTTGTAGCGATACGATGCATTGGCATCATCAAGCGGTTTCATACCCTCGTTTTTATACCAAATTTCTGTCCGATATAAATTGTTAGCCTCTAAAGCCAAACGCGAAGTTCCCCAGTCGGAATATATACCGGCGCTGGCGACCATAATGCTGGGCGGCACGGCATCAACTTTCGGCAACAGTAGCACGAATAAATGGTCAATTCGCGCGCTGCCTTTTTCTGGTGTATAGGCATCATATTTTTCAACAAATTTTTCAAATTGCATTTTTTGTTGTTCGGTAAATTTATTATTTTTTTGCCAAAGCTCGTGTAATTTTTCCAGTTTTTTGCGTTCTTCTAAAATATCTTCATTAACCTTTAAGACCAAAGGCAACATAATCCGAATAAAGGTGCGGTGTTTGTCGTGGCTGTCGGGAACTTGCGCCCAGTCAGACGGCAGGCGTTGTAAAAAAATACGCGGAAATTTGGTTTTAGACTTGCTGAAGTCGTCATAATCGTATTGCTTGAAAAGTTCTTCAACTTCTGCCGTAGTGGCGCTTTTAACATATATTGCCCCGTCTTTTTTTTGCAAAATCGGTGTTGCATTTGCCGATAAGCTGAAAGCGAAAAAAAACAAAATGGTGATGGCAAAAAAATGTTTCATCAGCTACACTTCCGGTTGCACTTGTTCAAGTTGCGGCAAATACTTTTTCAAAGTTCGTGCCACAACGTTGTTCAGCGTATTTTGCGCATAAGGACATCCGGCACAATGACCGGTAAATCGCAAGGTTAAGATATTATTCTGCAGTTGCAAAAATTCAATATTTCCGTTATCGCGGAAAAGGGTGGGGCGAATAAAAGCATCGGCAATCGCTTCGATAATTTCCATTTTCAACGGCAATTGTTTGGCTAAAGTAAAAAAAGGTGGTCTATCGCTATAATCATCAAGTTCGGCCAACACCAATGCTTGAATATCAGCCGTTTTGGCCGCTTGGCTATATGTTACGGCGAGCGCTTCCGGTGTTAAAAGGCAACGTTCAACACCGTCAATAGTCATAATATCCGCTAAAAAAGGCGATTCGCTTTGACTTTTGGTTGTTGCAAATTCGGCGCCGGCAGGATAAAAACCGTTCGGTAAATAAAAAATCAGAACTCGACACGCTGAAAAATGTTCAAATTTAATTTGCATCAACGGCTCCTGTTGCCAGTGCGGTGCGGATTCGCCCAATGGCGGCCAATGCCCGCATTAAATAAAAATTTTGAATCATCAAATGGTTAGGTGTTAACAAATCTTTCGGTTTGCCATTACGAACCACCACCGGCTGAAATTCGGCAGCTTTTTGCAAAGAAGATACCAAGTAAGTCCAATCGGTGTAGGCATTATGCCGCAAAATTTCGTTTTTATAATCTGCGCCCAAAGCTCGGCTGATTTGCCCCATTGCAAAGGCATAGCCGCAGTTATGATAAAAAATATCGTCAGATTTGAAATCTAAAATATCAGTATTGTGTTCTTGTTGATAGTCTTCGCTTTTTTGCACAATTTGGGTCAGTTTGCGGCTCATCTGTGTCATAAATTGCGGCAAGTGTCGTGCTTGAGGGGTAAAATCGGCCAGTTCATTAAATTTTTTCAGTTCCTGCGCGGCTTTACGATATTGGGTGTTGGATGATGGTGCAATATTGAACGTGTCTTTTTTAGATAATAACCATACATTTGGCGAATAGTTCAGCAAAGTTCCCGCTTGCTGCAGGGTATCATATTGCGTGGCGGTAATTCCCTCAAGTCGGCGCAAAACTGAACAGACATCTCGCACCGCGTCAACAATGCCGATTTGAAAATTAGGCATATTATCTAACACATAGGCCGGAAACAGCGCCGGCAAATTCGGCGTCCACATTTTATGATCTACTTCGCGTTTGAGTAAAAAGTTCATCACGTGGGCAGTTTCCATTTTAGTTGTTGTTTTTTTAGGCAACAAATATTGAGTTTGCACATCAATATCTTCGGCAATTTGACTGCCCAAAAAATAGTAAAAAAACAAAAAGACAAGCACGCTGAAAAACACCGCACAGGCCTTTTGGATAATTTTTTTTAACCAATTCGGCAACACCTGATTGAAACTGTGTTTTCGGATAAAGTCGCAACACACTTGATACATGTTTTGCATTGTTTTAATAAAATTTTGTTGTTTAGCCATTTTTTCGCCGCAACCCTGCCACAATTTCTCTAAAGTTAATTACACCGCATATTTTAGCAAGTCCCAAGAAAATTGCAAGTGCAATTACACCGGCAACACCTAAGCCGCCAAATAACCAAAGTTTTCCCATAGCCACAACTTTTGTGATTAAAAGCATACGCAACGGCCATATCAACGCACCGGTTAATATTGAGATAAAAATAATTTTGGCACTTTGTTTCAAAAGAGCGGAGCTGAATTGCCAATAGTTGCGTTTTTTCAGACCGTGAATATATTGTCCGAGCGAAACAAAGGCGGCAATTGTGGTAGCGGTGGCAATGCCTATATGTCCAAAGAATTGCATCAATAGCACGTTGAATATAAAATTGGTGGCAAAAACAACTGCACTGTATTTCACCGGAGTCACCGTATCGCCGCGCGCAAAAAAGTTTGGCATCAATGCTTTGGTCAGCACATAGCATGGCAGACCAACGGAATATGCCACAACGGCATAGGCTGTTTTTGTGGCGTCTGCAGATAAGAATTTGCCATGCTGAAAGAGCAAACGCACAATCGGCTCGGCAAAAACAATCAGCAGCACCGCCGCCGGAAACGCCAAAAGCAAGCCATATTCTACGGCTTTGTTTTGAGTTTGGCGTGCTTCATCAATGTTGCCGGCTTTGAGCGATTTTGAAAGAAGCGGCAACAGAGCCACACTAATGGCCGCACCAACCACCCCGAGTGGCAATTGTTGCAGCCGATTCGCATAATATAGCCACGAGATGGCACCGGTGCCGACAAGCGATACCAAAATGGTGTCTACCGCCATATTGATTTGATATATGTCGGCGCCGACAACGCCCGGTGCAATTCGCTTAAACAAAGTTTTAATTTCCGGATTGCGCATGATTTTGCCAATATGCAAATAAGGGTGGATTCTGATA
>OMQE01000026.1 GCA_900313155.1 uncultured Rhodospirillaceae bacterium
TGTAACGCCAAAGCAAGAAGATGAACTTAAAATTGTTGATGCCGCTGAGGCAAAAGTGTTTGAAATTCCGCTGGTTCACAGTTTTGCACCGCAAGATGAGGCTGTAAAAGTTTCGCAAAAGGCCGAAAGCAACCAATTAGCACTGGCAACAGATGATGTACCGTTGGAAAATTTGGGGGCAACAAGTGCACCAACCGTGCAAATGGCGCAAAACGATGACCCATGGGAAGTGGCTGAAGTTGCCAATAAAAATGCGGCCCGAAATCAAAACGCCGAAATTCCGGATACGTCAAAGCCGACTACCGGTAACAGTGTGCCGTATAAGATGCAGAAAAATATTTTGATTCCAATACCAGATGAAATTGCCAACGAGAAAAATTTGACACCGCAATTTTCGTCGTCGGCAGAAAATATCAAATTGGAAGAAGAACTTCGCCGCAAGCGGGGATTACCACCGATAAATAGCGAAAACGGCGCTCAAGACAAGGCAACATCATCTGCAACCATTAACGGTGCGCAGCTAGCCCAAGATGGTGATGATAGTAATTTGACGACGTCACCAGAAGAAGAAAATGTTTCTAAAGAAGAAGATTCCGGTAGTTTGACTGACAGTATTGCCGCATGGTTTTCGGGCGGGCGAAAAGATTCCGCAGATAAAAATAAGCAAGATGATACCAATTCAACATCAAAAGCCAAATCAGGTCAGCAAGAGTCATCTTTGTTCCGCAAGCTGTTGGGTTTGGGCGCAGCAAGCAAAGATAATATTGCGCCGACCGAATTAAAGCTTTCGTTCCAGCCTGATCGTGCCGAAATTTCCGGTCAGACGCTGGAATGGATAAAGGCTTTTTCGGAAAATGTGGTCAAATATGATGACGTGGCGATTGAAATTCGCTTGGATCGCGATGCGCCGTATGAATTACAGCAAAAAAGGTTGAATTTGCTCTATAAAATTTTGGCGAATAATGGTGTGGAATATCGTAAAGTTAATATAATTTTTACGGATAGAGAGCCAAACTCGTTTATTATTAGGAATGTACGCTATGTTACAAAAGAAGAAAAAGCGCAGCTTGCCGAAAAGCAAAAAAGTCCGTGGTATTGAGCGGGGCGCTTAAAGAGTCAACATGTATTATAGGAAAATACGATGAAAAACGAAAGTAAAACAATGAAAAACAAAAGTATGACGGCAACAGTGCTAATGGGCTTGTTTGCTCTCGTCGGTTGTGCGTATAATAACGGTCAGGAATATCCGGCTGAACAGCAGATGGGTATGGCTTATGACGCGCAGTGCGCAGACGGAATTTGCACCAGCAATCAGGAATATACAGCGGTTTGTGTAGAAAATGCCGATGGATATAGTGATTGCCATGATGCAACACCGGTGAATTATACACGCACGGCCGCCGATTTCAGAGCCTATGGCGAAAGAACACCGCGCGATCATCGTATTACGCAGGCGGGGGCAGGCAACAATATTTCTGCTGCCATACCGCCAAGCATTGATAATGAAGTTATTGACTATGAGGCGCAGGTTGCCGGTGTGAATGGTGCTGTTTCGGGCTATACACCACCGGAAGCAATGCCGACCACCATTGAAGAAAACGCCAATAAGGACTGGTTGGCCGAAGAAGGTCAAAGCTTAAAGAATTTACTCACTCAATGGAGTGATGAGGCCGGTTGGCGCTTAATTTGGAAAACAAATCGTAATTATACTTTGAATGCCGGCGCTATGTTCCGCGGTAATTTTGCCGATGTGGCTTCTGCTTTGGTCAGAGCTTTTGCGCGTGCAAGACCGGCACCGATTGCAACATTTTATAAAGGCAATCGTGTTTTGGTGATTGAAACAATGGAGGATGAAAATGCGTATGATTAATTTATTAAAACCGGCTGCAATAGCTTTAGTTGGAATGACGATAGCGTGTTCCATCTCTCCGGAGTTAGATGAGCAGATTGCCACGCAGGCAGAAGAAGTGAAGGACTTGAAGGAAAAAGCTGTTGTTCCGGGAGAACCGGTTCCTGATGATGTGGTGCGTGTTAAGAACGACATTTGGCTTGGTGATACCAGTACGGTAGAATTTGAAGGCGAGGCATTACCTTCGTATTTGGAAGCCAAAGATGGTATTACACTTATCAGCAATCGTCCGATTACACTTTATGAAATCGGCACAATGATTAACAAAATTACATCATTGTCTGTTCGTTATGCACCGGAATTGGAAGAAAATGCCATTGCTAATGCCGACAACAACGAACCGGCTTTGGACGATTTGGGGGCTCAATGGGCAGATTCAACCCGTATGATTGTTAATTACAAAGGTCCGATTAGCGGGCTTTTGGACGAAGTTGCCAACCGTTTTGGGGTTTGGTGGAAATATGAGAAGAAAGAAGTTTACTTCTATAAATATATTACCAAAACTTTCGTAATTTATTCTTTACCGACAAATCCGTCGCTCAATGTTTCAGTTGGCGGCGAAGGTGGTGCGGCCAGCATCTCGCAATCGAGCTCGATTGACGGTATGGATATGTGGGGCAACATTCAAAGTGCTGTTGAATCTATGATTACGCAAGACGGAAATATGGTAATGGATAAAGCCAACGGCACGATTACCGTAACGGCAACACCGACAGACATTAAACGTGTGGCAAAATATGTTAATGAACAAAATCAGCGTGTTTCCAAGCAAGTTGCTATCAGTGTTAAGGTTTTCCAAGTTGCTATGACCGATTCTGATGCTTACGCGCTTGATTTATCGGCAACATTTAAGGCTGGTTCGCTTAAAAACGTGACGGCAAAATCACCGGGGTTTGTTGATGACACCTATAATAACCTCTCTATGGGTATTTCAAGCAAGCACTGGGACGTAAATGCGGCTATCGGTGCGCTGTCGGAAGAAGGCAGAACCAATTTGGTGACCAGTGGTACAGTGACCACAATGAACAACAAACCGGCACCGATTCAAGTGGTTAAAACACAGAACTACATTTCCAATATTACTAAAACAAACAGTGGTGACAGCGATACGTATGACATTTCTGTTGAAACCGAAGAGATTGAAACCGGTTTTACGATGAGTGTGTTACCGCGTATTTTGGATCATGGTCGGTTGATGGTGTTCTTCAATTTAACATTGGCTGATTTATTGGAACTGCAAAAAGTTAATATTACCGGTGACGAAGACAGTGACAGTGAATTTATTCAAAATCCGGTTATTGAAACACGCGGCTTTACGCAAGAAGTGGCGATGAAATCAGGTGAAACTTTGATTTTGGCAGGTTACGAACGTGTTGAAGATACAACCGATAAACAAGGTACCGGCTCGGCTAAAAACCCTATTTTGGGCGGCAAGCAAACAGCAGAAAAAGACCGCACGCTTTTGGTCATTATGTTGACACCGGTAGTTATGGAATCGCCGCTCTCGCCAGAATCGAGAATGAACGACTAATTTAAGTAAAGGAGAGCTGAAAGTGGCTGAAGATCAAACAGAAGAAAAGGCGTGGAAGTCTTCCTTTACCGAAGGCGGCAAAACTTATGCCGCCAGCCTGTTTTGGCAACCGCTTTTAAATGAAGACAATCCGCTTCCGGAAGTTAAAGAAGCTGCCGAAAATATTTTAGAAGGTGCCGACTTATATGTGGTGCGCAAAGGAAAATCGCCACAATTTGGTTTGGCGGCTTCAACGCAGGGGTTTGCTCGCGGGGTGCCGTCTGCGGCTGTTGCCTTGGTAAGCAGTTTAGGCAATGTAACATCTTTTTTGGGTGTGTTCAAAGTAGATAGCGGTTGGTGGTATATTTGTTTTAGAAATGACGTTATTCTTTCTGATGGGGATACGCTTTTTGTAAATGAAAAAGATGCTAAAGACCAATTTATTTCGATGCTTGCTGTGCCGGATTGGGATATTCTGTTTGCACCGGAAGAATGGGGTATTGATGAAACCCGTAACGACGATTTAGGCGAATTGCTTTCTAAAGGATTACAGGTTAAACTGGATAAAATCAGCGGTTCAAATGACACAATTATGCTGGGTGTGATTATTGTCGGTTTTGCCATTATTTTATGGTTTGCTTATTCCAGTTTGAAAAGTATGTTCTTTACACCACCGAAGGCACCGGTTATTGCGCCGGTTGAGCAAATTGAAACACCGGCATATATTCCGCCGGAGCCAAAACCGTGGGAAAAAATATATAATCCGGTTGATGTAATGAAAAAGTGCTATGAAGCCACCACAAAAGTTGTGCAACTTTTAGCACCGGGGTGGAGGTTAGAAGGCGTGACCTGCACACCGGAGAGCGGTTTGGTAACGTCTTGGCGCCGTGAGTTAGGGCGTATGACATGGATGGAACAAGCCTTGCGTACATCAGGCGTGGAGTTTTCATCACGGGTAATTTCTAAAGATGGCAGCACTTTTATGGTTAGCTTACCGATTGGAGAAATCAGCACACTGAATTCTCCGCCGGAATATACAACCGAAGAGTTAACCAATATTATTAACGATTTAAACCAAACCTTAGGGACAAATATCACAATGACGGAAAAATCTTGGGTTTCGCCGCGAGGGACAAGTTACAATATTATGGGGTTTAGTGTTAGCAGTAATAATGACCCGCTAAACTGGATTGAGTTGTTAATGAAATTTTCAGGGTTAACAATTAATACTGTAAAATATGATATTAACTCGAGCACATGGCAATATGAAGGAGAAATATATGAGTTATAATCTGAAAAATAAAAATGTAGTCATTTTAGCTATGACGTTTGCGGTTATGATGACTATCAATAAAGCTGCATATTCTCAAGACGCGGCGTCGTTTTTGTTTGACGAGCCGGGGGTCAATGCCGAAGTGCAAGGTACGGCACAAAATATTGATAAAACGGCCGTAGAAGCTCTTCTAGCAGAAGAAGACAAAGTTGCCGAAGAAATAAAAGAAGCATCGACAAATGTTGCTGAACAAGCAACCGATGCTGTTAGTGAGTTATTGGACTCTGATAAAAATCTTTCAACAGAAGAACTTTTGCGACAAGAAACTACAACCGCTACCGAACAGACGACCGATGCTGTTAATGAGTTATTGGGTTCAGAAGAAAATCTTTCCGCGGAAGAACTTTTACAAGAAGCGCCGAAAGATGCAGATGCCTTGTCTACCACAAATGAGCAGGAAGGCTTATTTGGTTTAGGCGAAGATGCCGAAACAGAGACTGCAACACAAGAGGATAAAGCCGAACAAAATGCCATAACCGCGCCGCGTTCGCCATTTGAAAATTTCAGTAACGCCATACTTTCTAAAGTTGATAATGATTTGTTTAATCAAATGTCAAAAATCGAAAAGCAAACCACGATTTTGAACTTGGAGCTCAAGCGTGAAGATGTGCGCAACAAAATAGAAGCGTTGCGTGCTGCGCGCGCTCTGGCACGTCAGGAGGCTGAGGCTCGCCGGATTGAACAAGAAGAAAAACTTAAAGATATGGAAGCAGCTCGTCAGGCCAAAATTTTGGAAGCTGAAGAAAAACTTCGCGCCAGAGAAATTGAGCTCGAAAAAGTGCGTCAAGGTAAAATGCTTAATGATTATATGAACGAAATGCTCATTATGAATCAAAAGTGGATTGAAAAAAATGCTTCTTTACAAAATCGAATAAAAGAACTTGAAACGGAACGTAGAGAGCTGATAGCTTCGTTTGAAGAAAAAATTGCCGGTGTTAAGGCTAAAGCCGAGGAAGTTAAAACGCATGCCGTTCAAGCTGTGGAAAAATATACAGCATCATTAAAAGTTTTGACAGAGCAAATTGCACAACTTAAACAAGATATTTTGGAAAGCGAAGCCAAAATCCAACAGCTGAAAGATCAGGCAGCCAATAATCCGTTTGCTCAAGGTAATTTGGATCCGAATTCAGCATCTACAGACCTTTCAAAAGAGTATGCCATTATGGATATTACCGGACAGGGAGATGATGTTGTTGCTAAACTGGTCAGTCGTGACGGTACAACATTTACCGTTCATAAAGGTTCGGTACTTCGTGGCGGCGAAACGGTTTTGAAAATTACCGAAAAGTATATAGCTTTTGATAAAAAAGGTATGAAGGCATATTTGTATCCGGGTGGTACAATAATGGAGTATGAACCGGTAAATACGTTCAACGAGGCCGAGAAGACTCCGGAAACAACGGAAAAGCAGAGCATTCGTCCGGATGAGCCGGTGCAGAAAGAACGTGTTTTCGGCAAGCCGATGGAAAAGAAGTCTGAAACAGCGAAAACGGGAAAAGAGAAAAGGACTCAAGAAAAACCTATGCCGAAAGTACATTCAATATCGTTTAGTCAGGGAATGTTTGCAAAATAGCGAGGAATAAATGGCTGAAGACGTTGTAACACAAGAGCAAACCAATACGGCCGCAACATCTGTTGCGGCTCAGCCGTCCCTTGTTTCAACGTCACCGGTTGTTAATTCGGAAAAAACTACTGAACCGCCGGCAAAAAAGAAAAAAAGCAATAACTTTTTTGACACGCTTTTTTCTAATGGCAACAAGTTATTAACTTTAGAAGATGGTGATGTTCAAGTAGATTCGGAAACGCGACGAATGTTGGCGCTTTTTTCCGATGGAACTTATCTGGTTGACAATGCACACCGCTTTGATGGTAAAGTTTTGAACTTTACGTCAACGGCAAAGCGCCGGAAACTGTTTCTTAAAGAGCCGCAATATGTTTCGGCACACGAAATTTCAGCTATTTATGCTTATGCCGAACGCGGAATGGGACAAATCAATATTTCGGTAGAAGAATCTGCCGAATATCAGATGCAGATAGACTTTTTGAGTGTGATTTCTCGTGCGGCGCAAAAAAAAGTTTCAGATATTCACGTTATTGTTGCCGATTCGTCTGTAGTCCTTTTTCGTAATAACGGCATGATGGAACGTGAGTTGGAATATTCTAAAGAATGGGGGGAGGCCTTTGTTCGTGCGGCTTTTGCCTCGGCAGATATTTCCGATTCCAACTATGCACAAAACGAATTTCAGGGAGCACAGAAGCTTGGTGAAACGCCGTTGCGAGGCACAAACGGTAAGCTGAAATTGCCACATAATGTGTTGGCTATTCGTTTGCAATTTAATCCGGTGGCATTCGGTTCACAATACTTGGTAATGCGTTTGCTTTACGCTGATGATAATCCGAATGGTAATAGCGATTTGCGTTCTTTGGGTCTGGAAGACCGCGAAATTAATTTGTTTTATCGCCTGCGCGCAACTGCCGTTGGTTTAAACATTATTGCCGGCCCGACAGGTTCCGGTAAATCGACCACTTTGCAACGCAACATGATTAAGCTGATAGAAGAACGAAGTGGCGAAATTAACGTGATTACGGTGGAAGACCCGCCGGAGTATCCAATTCCGGGGGCACGACAAATGCCGGTGACAAATGCTAATACCGAAGAAGAAAAAGATGAAGAATTTAATAAAGCACTTTCTGCCGCTTTGCGTTCCGATCCTGATGTGATGATGGTCGGGGAAATTCGTTCTCTTTCGGCAGCGGGGTTGGTGTTTAAGGGCGCACTTTCCGGACACAGTGTGTGGTCTACGCTTCACGCCAACTCGGCTCCGGCAATTGTGACACGTTTGCGCGATATGGGCGTGCAGCCTTATATGTTGAGTGATCCGGAAATTATGAAAGGACTGATTTCGCAGCGTTTGTTCCGTAAAATTTGCCCATATTGCCGTATTTCGGTCAAAGAGCGCATGAATGACCCGTCTTTTCAGCGATTAAAAACAGCTCTTGGCGATTATGGTATTGAAAACACGTACCTGCGCGGTCCGGGATGTAAGTATTGTAACCATAAAGGAATTATCGGACGTATGTCTGTCCCGGAAATTATTATTCCTGACAGTTATTTCTTAAAACTCATTATTGATAATGATATTAAGGGCGCAATAGACTACTGGATTAGTGAACTAGATGGTCGGCCTTTGCGTGAAGCAGCCATTGAGCGAATGTTAAGAGGAATATTGGATTTGGACGAAGTTGAGCGTTGGTGCGGTTTGTTAGACCAGCGTCCGATTTATTAGGAGGATGGAATGCCTGAAATAAAAAAACAAAGTGCTTTTAACAAAGCAATGCATAACACTAATCAGTGGTTACTGACATACGCCAAAATTATGTGCAACATTTCAAACCAAAAACGGTTGAAAGTTTATCGCAAATTGGCAGCGCTACTACGAAATCGCTTTTCGTTGATGAATGCGTTAGACATGGTATATAACGGCATTTCGGAAGAAGGACGTAAGCCCAATGATCCGATGGCAATTGCTTTGAGCATGTGGGGGCGCTCGTTGCAGGAAGGTCACCCATTTTCAGATTGTTTGAAAGGTTGGGCGCCAACGCGCGAGCGACTTATGCTTTCGGTTGGTGACGTGGCCGATTTGGAAAGCGCGCTTTTGAACCTGATTAAGGTTTCGGAAGGTTCTACCCGTATGATTCGCCCAATTATCAATGCAATTGCGTATCCGGCATTTTTGATGATGATGTCGGTGCTGATTTTGTATGCCATCGGTGTATATATGGTGCCGCCAATGTTGAGCGCCGCGCCAAATACGGTATGGACGGGAACGGCAAAAAGCCTGATTGATTTATCCGAGTGGATTCAGGAGCACTGGAAGTTTGCGTTTTCTATTTTGCCGGCAATAGGTATTCTTATTTATGCAACAATCGGTATTTGGACCGGACAAATTCGCGTGAAAATTGACCGTATTCCACCTTGGTCCCTGTATAAAATTTTTACGGGTATTACATGGCTTTTGGCACTTTCAGCGCTGGTTAAAGGTGGGGTACCGGTTTCTATTGCCTTAACTTCCTTGCGTAAAGATTCCAGTAAATATTTGAAAGAACGCATTGATGGCGCCTTAATGTTTATCAAAAACGGTGACAACTTGGGTCAGGCTTTAGATAAGGCTAATCACGAATTTCCGGATAAGCAGATTATTTCCGATTTGAAAATTTATTCCGAGTTAGATAACTTTGAAGAAGCATTGGATAAGTTGGCCAATGAATGGCTGGAAGAGTCGGTTTATGTAATTGAACAAAAAGCGGAAATTATGAATGCCGTGGCGTTGCTTACGGTTTCGGGTATTATTGCATGGGCGGTGTTCGGAACCTTTGATATGCAAGACCAAATTACCAGTGCCATGGGCAAAGGAGGGTAGTATGAAAATATACTTCAGTGCGGAAGATTTTAAAGAAAATATTTGGAAAAGCGTACTACTTTTTTTGGCGCTGATTGTGGCGTTGGTGTGTTTGTTTTATGTTTTTGGTCATAATCCGCACAAAACATTGCAGGAAGATATTTTTGCCTCTGCCGGCAAAATCCATAGTTATTACCGCGAGAAACCGGGATATTGGCAACTTTCAACCCAAACGGCCCGAGAAGACAAATTGATTATGAAAAGTTTGTTGAAGTACAAAGAATATGATATTCAAGTAGGACAGGGACTGGAAGGCGGAAACAGTTTGCCTAGTGATTTAAGCTTTAATATTGTCTTGAAGCATTTGAATAAATCAGCCTGCATCAATTTAAGCGAATTGCCGATTGAAAAAAACGCCCAACTTATTTTGCAAAAAATAACCATCATCAACGAAGTGAACACGACTGAATTTGCGTGGGGCGGAGAAAATAGATTACCAATTGCCAAATATGCCACGCGAGATATATGCCAACCGGCCGAAAATACTCTTGTTTGGACATTTAACTAAAATGGCCAAGCGCTATGTTTTTAAGCATTGGAAATCCCGATAACCTCCGATTTTTACAAAGACTTCAGGTAATTATAATCCTCAATTTTGGTATTGCTGTGTTGCTCAATTCCTTTTCCTGTTTCCATTGTAATATAGGCATTGTCATCTGTGAAATCATTTAAAAAATGCTTTAATGGAAAGTTTCCTTGCCCAAAGTGCAAATGTAAGTCTTGAGCTTTAGCTATATCGCCGTCGCACATATGATAAACAGTCGGATGCAAAGCAAAAAATTCACTTAGCTGTGTTTCTATATTTTTATGTAAAGTTAAAGCTGCGCAAATTGCATGTGAAAAATCAAAACAAAAACCACACCCGCTCTCGTTCATTATATATGCTATTTCCGCAGCAGTATTGCCATGCATCGGAATAGTACCTTCATCTAAATGAGGTAAATTTTCAACCACAATACGGGAATCGTTAAAAAGCTTGAATTGTCTTACGGTTTCGTCAATATGTTGTTGTCCGTGTCCGCATCCGGCGTGAACAACAATCGTTTTTGCCTTAAAAATATCAGCTGCTTTTTGTGATATGGCCAAAATTTTTCTATTTTGCTGTTCAAGTTCTTTATTTCCGGCATCAAACCCCATTGCGTCATGCGGTGCATGTATTCTTACTTCAATATTTCCGGTTTGTTGCTTGATTTTTTCTAAATCAGACACGTTAGAATCGGGAACAACCATTAGTTCAATAAACACATCTTTTTTTGCAGACGCAAATTCAGCACATTCCCTTAGTAGCTCTGGTGTACTATATAAATTTGTGCTGAAAAATTTAAATCCGAATTTTCTCATATTTTCATGGGTGCTTTATTCCATTTTAATGGCTGATTTCGGGCAAATGTGCGAACATAGAGAACAACCCACACAAGCATCATGATTAACGATGATGTGTCCGTTATCGAACATCAGGGCGCTGTGTTCCGATTCGTCGCAGATTGTTACGCATTTACCACACTTAATACAAAGAGTGTCGTCAATATGTGGATAAACTTGCGTAGATTTCGGCAATTTTTCGTGCGTCGATAAGTTGGTAATGGCACGGTTTTTCAAACCTGCCGGAGAGTTAAATCCTTTGCTTTCCAAATAGTTCAGAAGTCCCTGTTTCATTGGGCTGACAACAGCATAACCGTTGACCATAACCTCGGTACATACCTGCACCACATCTGCACCCACAGTCATATATTCCGCCGCATCGTGCCAATTGGCAATACCGCCAATGCCTAAAATCGGCAA
>OMQE01000148.1 GCA_900313155.1 uncultured Rhodospirillaceae bacterium
GCAAAAAACTTCTAATAAAAATTTGGAATTTTTGCGCGCACAAAATGTGCAAATATACAGCGCAGAAGATTTCAAAGATGTGGTGTGGAACTATGATAATATTGTGAATCCGAATGCTGAAACTTATAACCACGATGTAGATTTTGGTGATCAAAGTATTTTTGTGAGCGGGGCGTTTGGCGAAGGTTACGAAAAAGAAGAAGGCGACAAAGTTTCCGGCTTGGTGCATATGGTGCGTGGCACCCATCAGCACTTTCCGTTGGGCAAAAAATGTGTGATTTACGGCCCACAACGACTTATTGAAGATGTGCGCTTTTGGCAAACCGTGGAAACATATCGCGGTGCGGCGCGAAAAGGGGTAAAGATTTATTTAAATGAACTCAGCAAAGCCGAACTGGAAAAAAATAATGTTGAAGATTTGCTTAATATGTGCCATTTTGTTAAAAATAGCCAGATGAGCGGCCACAACAAAGCCGGCGGCTTAAGACAATCTATCAGCAATGTGATGAAACACTGCAAAAATGCCTTCAAATTTTCGGCGCGTAAGGGCAAAAAGCTACAAGTTATCGGTTTGCACGGCAATGAAGCACAGCGCGAAAACAGCGCTAAAGCTCTACAAGATGATAAACGAATCGAATTTCATAATTTTGCTAACGGCGATATTATTGAAATGAAGCCGGGATATTCAAAAGTTATTAAACACATAAATATTGAAGAACAGAGATTTTTAGGGCTGGAACGTGCACCGGGGAGCGGGCAAATTGTGCTGAAATCAATGAACGGACTATATCAGGAAACCGATAGAGAAGATGCTGTTTTTTCTGTTTTAAGCCCAACCGGTGAGCGGGTATTAACACGCCAAGAAAAAATGCTGGAAGCGGCGCAAAAGTTAGAAGATGATACTCCGTTGCGTGAAGGTTTTGCACAAAAGCATAATCATGGTAAGCGTAGCGCCGGCAAAGTTATCAGCAAAGGCAAAAATGCCGGTAAACAAAAGCTCGGCAAAACAGATAAATCCGATAAACTCTCGCGCAAGGCAAAAAAGAGAATAAATCAAGAACAACGCATTGCTGAACGTCAATTTAAAAACAGCGGTTATGACGGCAGATAAAATTATTGCAAAATAGCTCTTGTAATTTGTGAGTAAATGTTATATTCCTTTGGCTAAAGGGAGAAAAACATTGCGGGTAAATAAAGACAATATCAAAATATATGACCCTCAAACAGATTTTGAGGGAATGCGCAAGGCCGGTAAAATTGCCGCTGAGTGCTTGGATTTTATCACCGATTATGTTGAACCGGGCATTACGACCGGTGAGCTTGATGATTTGTGCTTAAAATTTATGGAAGAGCATGGCGCAAAATCTGCCTGCGTGGGGTATCATGGTTATCCGAAGGCAACTTGTATTTCCATCAATCAGGTGATTTGCCATGGTATTCCGGATTATGAGCGCAAATTGTCTGACGGCGATATTTTGAATATTGATGTGACCACCATTGTTGACGGCTATTTTGGCGACACCAGCCGTATGTATTTTGCCGGCAAACCAAAGGTGAAAGGTAAACGCTTGTGCGAAGTAACTTATGAATGCCTGATGCGCGGGATAGATGTGGTCAGACCGGGAGCTCATTTTGGCGATATTGGGGCGGTGATTGAAGAATATGCCCATAAATACGGCTATTCGGTGGTGGATATGTTTTGCGGTCATGGCTTAGGCAAAGTTTTTCATGATGAGCCGAATGTGATGCATTGCGGGCGCAAAGGCACCGGTCCGGTTATGGAAGAAGGTATGTTGTTCACTATTGAGCCGATGATAAATATGGGTAAAAAAGACGGCGTTATTCTTTCTAACGGGTGGACAGCGGTAACGTGTGACCACCAATGGTCGGCGCAGTTTGAACATTCGATGGGCGTGACTAAAGACGGCGTTGAAGTATTCACATATTCGCCAAAAGGTTTAGATAAACCGCCATATAAATAACTTTTGCAGGACTAAAGCACATATGACAGCGCAAAACAATGATACTCCGGATTATTTAGGTCATAGGGCTCGTTTGCGCGAAAGATTTTTAGTCGATGATGGTTTGAGTATGCCTGAATATGAGCTTTTAGAGCTTTTGTTGATGTATGCCATTCCGCGTCGAGATGTTAAGCCTCTGGCCAAAAAATTGATAAAAACATTTGGCGATATTGGTTTGGTTTTGAATGCTTCCAAGCAAGATTTAATTGAAAAAGGCGAGCTGACACCGAATGTGGTGGCGCTCTTGAAGGCTGTGTCAGCGTGCGGTATGCGGGCAACAAGTTCATATTTTGCCAATGGTCGTCGCCCGATTTATGATGTTTGGCAAACATTTATTGATTTTTGCCGCCAAAAATTGGGCTATAAAGAAACGGAAGAATTTTGGGTGTTTTTCTTTAACGGACGTATGGAATATTTGGGTGGCGAACAGTTGGGTAGCGGCACTTTGAATAAAACTTTTGCACCAACGCAGCTGATTGCTAAAAGGGCGTTGAGCTATAATGCGCCGTTTGTCGTTTTAGCACATAATCATCCGTCGGGGTCTTGTCGTCCGTCTGATGCCGATATTTTGACTACCGAAAATATTATAGAAAGTTTGGACACGGTTGAAGTTTCTGTTTATGATCATATTATTGTTTCCCCGTATGAAGATTTTAGTTTTCGAGCCACCGGAATTATTGAAGATAAGAAAATAGCGGTTGAAAAAGCTCGTCGACGCAAGGAAAAAGAGCTAAAATTGATGAAAACTAAAAAGTTATTGTTAGAAAATGACGAATTTATTTGACTTTTAAAAAAAATGCTTTGAATATAAGAGCTGAAAGGGCATTTAAGCCCCAGACTTTAAACATTAGAAAGGAATAAACATGAATAAGACAGAATTCATTGATGCCGTTGCTGGCGAAGCTAAAGCATCTAAAGCTGCTACCACTCAAATTGTTAACGCTGCTATTGCCGTTATCACAAAGGCTTTGAAAAAAGGTAACGCAGTTCAAATTACCGGTTTTGGTACATTTGATGTTGCTAAGCGTGCTGCTCGTATGGGTCGCAATCCGGCTACCGGTAAAGAAATCAAAATTGCTGCTTCTAAGGCTCCGCGCTTTAAGGCTGGTAAAGTTTTGAAGGATTCTGTAAAATAGTTTTTTTTATATGAGTCGAAAAATCCCTGTCGCAAATTCGTCGACAGGGATTTTTTTGTGGTTCAAAGCCGGTAATTTATTTTTTTTAGCTTATCCGAACAAAGTTTCTTTCAGGCGTTGTAAGGTGGCCTGAGCAAATGGCCGTGCTTTTGCCGCACCGGCAGCCAAATATGTTTTTACTTCATCATCATGTGCCATATAGTAGTCGTATTTTTCTTTAGCATCTTTGGTTTCAGCTAAAATGGCATCAAGCAACATGGCCTTACAATGTCCGTAGCCTAATTTCCCTTCACGCAAACCGACGGCCATTTCTTCGGCTTTTTGGGGAGTAACCAAGCATTTATATATTTGATAAACAATTACTTCATCGGGATTTTTAGGTTCTTCCAGCGGTCGCGAATCGGTAACCGTGGCATAAACGGCTTTTTTCATGGTCTTTTCATCTTCAAAAAGCGGAATAACATTGTTATATGATTTGCTCATTTTTCGTCCGTCTATTCCCGGTAAAACCGCCACATTTTCGGCAGTGATGTATGTTGGCAGTTTGAGTAGCTCTCTGCCGTAATAAGCATTGAGAGCGCCGGCAATGTCGCGAGCAATTTCCACGTGTTGAATTTGGTCTTTGCCCACCGGTACAATATCGGTATCCATAGATAAAATATCGGCGGCCATCAGTGTCGGATA